>RFKS01000065.1 GCA_003694205.1 Alphaproteobacteria bacterium
CCCGTAGGCGCTGTGCAGCGCGCGCAGTGCGAGCTCGGTGTATTCGGCATCGATCAGCACGCTGATCTTGATCTCCGAGGTCGAGATGGCAAGGATGTTGATGCCGCGCTCGGCGAGCGTCCGGAACATCGTCTTGGCCACACCGGCATGGGAGCGCATGCCGATGCCGACGACCGACAGCTTCACCACATTCGGATTGGTCTCCAGCCGCTGGTAGCTGAGGCGTTCGCGCTGCGCCTCGAGCACCGCGACCGCGCGCTCGAGATCCGCGGCCGGGACCGTGAAGGTGACTTCGGCCCGGTCGCTGCTCGGCGCCTGCGACTGCACGATCATGTCGACGACGATCTCGGCGTCTGCAAGCGGGCCAAAGAGCTCGGCGACGGTGCCCGGCCGGTCAGGGACGCCGAACACCGTCAGCACCGCGTCAGAGCGCGAATAGGCAAGGCCGGTGACGAGCTGCTTCTCCACGATGTCTTCCTCATTTACGACCATGGTTCCGGGCACGTCGTCGAAGCTCGAGAGCACCTGGACCCGGACCCCGTGCGTCATGGCCAGGGCCACCGATCGCGTCTGTAGCACCTTTGCGCCCAGCGACGCCATCTCCAGCATCTCCTCGAAGGTCACGCGCTCGAGCTTGCGGGCGCGCGCGACGATCCGTGGATCGGTCGTATAGACGCCGTCGACATCCGTATAGATGTCGCAGCGGTCCGCACCTAGCGCGGCGGCGAGCGCCACCGCCGAGGTGTCGGAGCCGCCGCGGCCGAGCGTCGTGACGCGGTTGTCGGGCCCGAGGCCCTGGAATCCAGCGATCACCGGGACCTGTCCCTCGGCGAAGCGGCGCACGATCTCGTGCGTCTCGATCGACTCGATGCGCGCCGCGCCATGAACGCCGCTCGTCCGTACCGGAAGCTGCCAGCCGAGCCAGGAACGTGCCGAAACCCCCATCGACTGCAGCGTGATGGCCATCAGGCCTGCCGTGACCTGCTCACCCGAGGCAACGACTGTGTCATATTCGCGGGCATCGTGAAGGGAAGCCGCGTCCTGGCACAGCCGGACGAGATGATTCGTCGTTCCCGCCATCGCAGAGACCACGACCGCCACTTCATGGCCCGCCTCGACGGCATCCCGGACGCGCGCCGCCGCCGCCCGGATGCGGTCGAGATCGGCTACCGAGGTGCCACCGAATTTCTTGACAATGCGGGCCATGAATGGTCCTTGGGCAATGTCTTTTCAGGACATGGGCTTGCGGTTGAAGGCCCCTGCCGGGCGAGGACGGGGACGGCCCTTCTTACGGGCTCGCGCGCGGGGCCGCAAGTCGGGCAAGGCGGAGACGGCGATGACGGTGGCGGCGGACGGCCGGAGCGTTGATGTCGGCGAAGCACGGCGTTTCGCGGCGCAGGCCGAGGCCTGGTGGGATGCCGAGGGTCCCTTTCGCCCGCTGCACAAACTCAATCCGGCGCGGCTCGACTTCATTCGCCGTGTCCTTCTCCGTCGATTTTCCCGGGATGCAACCGATTTGCGGCCATTTTCCGGCCTCGATGTGCTCGATCTGGGCAGCGGCGGCGGGCTCGTCGCGGAGCCGCTGGCGCGGCTCGGTGCGCGGGTAACGGGGGCGGATGTCGCCGAGGAGACGGTCGCTGCGGCGCGCCTTCACGCGCAGCAGATGGGGCTCGACATCTGCTATCGCTGTGCCACCGCGGAGGACCTTGCGGCCGGAGGAGACGATTTCGATGCCGTTCTGGCGCTCGAGGTGCTCGAGCATTGTGCCGATGTCGAGGCCTTTCTCGGTGCCTGCCGCGCGCTCGTGCGGCCGGGCGGCGTGTTCGTCTTTTCGACCCTCAATCGCACGGCGAAATCCTTTCTTCTCGGGGTTCTCGCCGCCGAGCATGTCCTGCGCTGGGTGCCGCAGGGGACCCACGACTGGAACCGTTTCCTCACGCCCGACGAGACACGCGCTCTGCTCGCGGCGGCGGATTTTCGCTGCGGCGGCATGGAGGGGCTCGTCTATGACGCCTGCGCCGATCGCTGGCGTCTCGGCCACGATCTCTCGGTCAATTATATCGGCTGGGCCGAGCCCTCATCCGGCCTCGGCGGGGGCGCTGGCGGGGACTGAGAAACTGGCCTCGAGAATGCGCTGGAGCCAGTCTGCGTCCCGCTCGTCGAAGCTTCCCACCTCGAGCGAATCGACATCGAAGACGGCAATGAGCCGGCCCCGGGCGTCGCGCACGGGCACGACGATTTCCGAGCGCGAGCGCGAATCGCAGGCGATATGGCCGGGAAATGCATGCACATCGGCGACGATCTGCGTTTCGCCGCTCGCCGCCGCCGCACCGCAGACGCCGCGCCCGAAGGGAATGCGCAGACAGCCGAGCGTTCCCTGATAGGGGCCGATCACGAGCTCGTCGGGTTTCTCCGCATCGACGCGATAGAAACCGGTCCAGAAATAATAGGGAAGCGCCTGCGAAAGCAGGCAGGCGACGGTCGCCATGCGGGCAATTGGGTCCGGCTCGCCGGCAAGAACGGCCGCGATATTCTGCGCTGCCTCGGCGTAACGCGCGTCCTTCTCCTCGGGGCTCATCGGCGTCCTTCCGGTAGACGACAGGGATGGTGGGCCCGGCAGGACTCGAACCTGCGACCAAGCCGTTATGAGCGGCCCGCTCTGACCAACTGAGCTACAGGCCCCACGCGGCCTCTAGATAACAATGACCGGCACGCGTACCAAGCCCTATCGGCGGCGAAAGACGAAGACCTTCGAGAGGAAGGCCGGCGTCGTCGTCTCGAGCACGAGACCGTGCGGCAGCAGCAGCGCCGCGAAATCGGTCGCGAGATAGCTTTCGAAATAGGGCTCGTGAAAGCGCGCGGGAAAGCTCGCGAGAAGCCCGTCAAAGTCCGGCATGTCGCCATATTGCAGGGCATCGACCATGACGAAGAGGCCGCCGGGCCTCAGCACGCGGGCAATCTCGGCTGCTGCTTTCGCGCGCACCGCGGGCGGCAGCTCGTGAAAGAGAAAGACCGCGCTTACGCCGTCGACCGCGCGCTCGCCAAGCGGCAGGGCCTCGGCGAAGCCGTGAACGAGGCGTGCGCCGCGCGTGCGCCGGGCGGCCTCGGCACGATAGGCCGGCGAGGGCTCGACGCCGATCAGGCGTGCCTGTGGCAGAGAGTCGCGCAGGAGCGCGAGAAAGCGCCCGGTCCCGGTGCCGATATCGAGAAGCGTCGGGCGAGGCCGGCGCTGTGAGCCGAATCGAGTCCTGAAGGGCACGAGCCCCTGCCGGCGCATGACATCCGCGGTGCCGGTGAACAGTACCTCGACCTGATGATCGTAGAGCCGGGCGCTGTCCTCGCTCAGCCAGCCGCCCGTCTGATAGTGAAAATTCTGTAGATAATAGGGCGGGTAGTCGCCGCCATTGAACTCCTTCCGCACATCGGTAGCACCGCGCCGCTGCCGCCGCTCGATCGCTCTCGG
>RFKS01000010.1 GCA_003694205.1 Alphaproteobacteria bacterium
GCCGGCGAGGAACGCGCGCACAAGAACATGGACAAATAAGCGTCCCGCAATAACAAGCGGTTCGCGTATTTTCGTACAATTTCTTGCACAATGTTCTTGACATGCCTCCGCAGAGCGACTATATCCGGCTCGTTGGCGCCTATCGGTGATCTGATCGCCAACGAGAACCCCCAGTATATTACCGGCTCTAGGCCGGCACAGCTATTGAAAGGAATTTGTACATGACGTTGATCGAGACACAAGCGCTCCGTCTTCCGAGGTCGCTCCGGGACGCTGTCGAGGAGCTTTCCAAGGAAGAAGGGAGCACCCCGAACGAATTCATCGTTATCGCTGTGGCTGAAAAGGTTGCCGCTCTCAGGACCGAAGCTTTCTTGCGCACGGCTCGGCAGGAACCGGCCACGAATCGCGGCCCCGGGGCTTCCGAAGAACGGGATAGTGAGGATCGCGCGCTGGACGGAGAACCTGACACCGCCGAAGCGGAACGGGGCCCGTGGGTTCCGGATAAGCGCTATCTCGCGAAAGTACGAATGCAGAACAGTGCGAAAGGAGAACTGGCCCTCTATTTTCCCCATGAGATGGCGACGGATGCCGGGTGGAAGAATGGTGGCCCGATTATAATCTCGTTTTCGGACCATCCGGGGGAACGCTGGGTCGGTACTGTGACAACGGAGTCGAGCCATATGCCCTATTTGCGCACGAATGTCTTTTCTCGGGAAAATGGGTCCAAGCGTCCGGTCAGCGATCTGCTGCATCGCTCGAAACTGCAGGCGAGGGATTCTGTGCCCTGTACGATTGAGGGTGACGGCACCGTTGTTCTCCGCACGTCAGAGGTGAAGCGTCGGGATAATCGTTAACGCTGGGAAGGAATTGAAGATGACCAAGAAATTTCCCTTCGGAGACCGCAAGGCGATTATTGATCTGGAGAAGGATTACTGGAACGTCATCACACGAGATGAGCGGGAGGCCGAGCGGAATCGCATCCCAGGCATCGTAAACCAGGCGGTAAAGCGTGGTTACCTGCTGAAGGACGAGTTCATTGAGATGGCGTGCTGGAAAAGTCGCCGACCCATTTCGTGGTACCAAAAGAACAGCGAGAGTAGGATCCAATCCCTGTCGAAGCGTGCCTTCCAGGCGAGGATCCGCGACGAAGCTTTGCGCGCTCTGGACGACCTTGAGGGCGTGGCCCTGCCGACGGCGACCGCGATTCTGCACTGGTTCAGGAAGGACACGCCCATCATTGATGTGCGGGTATGCGGCGCATTCGGAATTGAAGAACGAGTCGCGCGGTCGAAGACGTACAGCTACGGCTCCTATGCCGACCTTGCTGAGAGGATCATGGAGGAAGCGAAGCGTGTGGGTGTGACCCTGCGACAGATGGATCGTGCGCTTTGGGTTTGGGACAAGACGAACAAGGGGCGCAAGGGCGGATCCTGCCGATGATGAAGGTCACCGTCTTGGGCTGTGGTACCTCGACCGGGGTGCCGCGGCTGCCCGGGGACTGGGGGGTCTGCGATCCGCAGAATCCGAAGAACCGCCGGCGCCGTTCGTCGATCCTGGTGGAGGAGGGGGGCACGACCCTGCTTGTGGATTGCGGACCCGACATGCGGGCGCAGCTCCTCGATGCCCGGGTCGCGCGCCTCGATGCCGTGCTTGTGACCCACGATCACGCCGATCACACCCACGGCATCGACGATCTGAGGGGCTACTACATGGCGCAACAGGCGGAGATCCCGCTCTATGCGGATGCGCACACGCTGGCCCGGCTCGAGACGCGCTTCGACTACATTTTCAGGAGCCGGCATGGCTATCCGCCGATCTGCCGCGGGCACGTCATCGACGGGCCGTTCCGTGTCGGCGCGATCGAGGTCGTGCCCTTTCGCCAGATCCACGGCCGCATCTTCTCGCTCGGCTTTCGCTTTGGCGATGTCGCCTATTCCACCGATCTCAACGACCTGCCGGAAGAAAGTTTCGCGGCGCTCGAAGGCGTGCGGCTGTGGATCGTCGATGCCCTGCGCCCGCGCGAGCACCCGACGCACACGCATCTCGCGCAGACCCTGGACTGGATCGCACGACTCCGGCCCGAGCGCGCCATTCTCATTCACATGAGCAATCAGCTCGACTATGCGACCCTGTGTCGGGAACTGCCGCAAGGCGTCGAGCCCGGCTTCGACGGACTCGTGATTGAGCTCTGAGTGCTTTTCAGGACTGCGTTGGCACCCTACATTGGAGGAATGAGCGAAAGCCCCTGGAGCCGACCGCCGCGCGCGGGGCGCCGACCGAGGCCGCGAGGCGGGATGGTTCGCCGGCTTCTCTGGTGGCTGCTCGGCCTGCTCTTGCTGCTCGTTTTCCTCCGCTGGCTCTTTCCGGGCAGCGGCATCGACAGCCCAGGCGAGATTCTCGCTGTTGCCACGCTGGTCACCATCGGCAGCGCGCTGGTGCTCTCCCTGCGCCTGCATTACCGCGAATTCCTGCGCAATCTGGCGATCTGGAGTGCGATCATCCTCGTCCTCGCCCTCGGCTATGCCTTCCGCCACGAGATTGGCTATCTCGGCGACCGGCTCGCCGGCGCCGCACGTCCCGCGCGCGGCTATGAGGCGGGCGAGGCGATGGTCTTCGAGCGCGACAGCGACGGCCATTTCCATATCGCGGCCGAGGTCGACGGCACGACCGTCACCTTCCTCCTCGACACGGGGGCGAGCCACGTCATCCTGAGCGCCCGCGATGCCAGGCGCCTCGGTCTCGCACCGCCGGCGGACGCCTTCGTCGAGCGCTATCGTACCGGCAACGGCATCGTGCGCGCGGCCCCGGTCGTGCTGCGCCGGGTGCGAATCGGCGACATCGTTCTCGATGATGTGCGGGCGAGCGTCAGCGCCGGCGATTTCGGCGCGTCGGTCTTCGGCATGTCCGCGCTCGCACGCCTCTCGGGCGTCGAGATGCGGGACGATCTTCTGATCCTGCGCCCCTGAGCGCGCAGCTCAGCGGCTCAGGTGGAGATTGGCAAGATCGTTGCCGATCGCCTGGAAGGCGGCCTGCAGATCGGAATTGCTGGGGGCGAGAAAGGCATTCGCCGCCCGTGAGGCGCAATTGCGGTAGATCTGCCGCAGATCCTCGGCCTGCTGGCTCGTCTCCGTCGCCACGCTGCCGAGGATGACTGTATAGACCTCAACCTTGTCGTGGCCGCCGGTGCCCCCCGCCTTCATGGCGTAGCAGATCTTCTTCATGCGCTTGTTGAACTCGTTGACCGCATCCGCGGGATCGCTGACGCCGAGCCGGTTATAGGGATAGCCATAGGGCTGGAGCCGGCCATAGGCGGTGTAGGCGGTGGCGCCGATCTCGTTCTTGCCGTCGGTCATCATGATCAGCGCCTTGATCGTTTGCGGGTCGTTGTAGGGCACCGGGTTGGGGAAGGGCGGCGAGGGATCGAGCAACCGCCAGCCCCAGACGAGCCCGAGATTGCCGATCGTCCAGCCCTGCGGGTTGAGGTTGTTGGCGATATAGTTGGTGAGCGTCGTCTTCGAGCCGGTGAAGTTGAGAAGGCGCGCCGGGCAGTTGAGATTGGGGCCGTAGCCACCCGAAGGCAAATTGTACCGCTGCCAGTTGTTCGGGTTCATCGGGTCGCGGCGATAGCGTGGTCCCCAGCCCTGGCGATAGCTCTGGCCGAAGATGGTCTGCCGTTCGGGCGGGATCGAGGGCAGCACCGGCGGTGCCACATAGCCCGGATTGGTCGGATCCATGTTCGCGCCGGTGAAGGGAAGCTGGCGGTAAGGATTATAGTCCCACCAGGGCGAGGTGTAGTTCCAGTGCGGATAGATATAGGGCTTCCATTTTCCACCCACGCTGACCGGCGCGAGATTGGCGTCATAGGCGTCGGCCTCGAGGACCGTCTCGTCGTCGCTGAGCACGCCCGGCGTCGAGCGCGCCTGCACGCAGCCGGCCCAGCGGCGGCCGTCATTGCCCTGGCTGCGCAGCTCCGGGGGCAGATTCGAAAAATCGATGAAATCGTCACCGAGATCGCCGACATTCACCGCCTGGGAGTAGGGGACGATGGCGACGCTCAGCTTGTCGCTCGTCGCGTTGTTGCCGAACAGGATGTCGACCAGATCCTGGGACGCCGTGCGTAGGGCCTCGATCTTGCCGTTCCAGCGCATCGAGCCCGTGACGTCGAGGACCATGACGAGCTGCAGCCCGAGATTCTCGCGTGTCACCTCGGCCGAGGTGCCGACATTGAATTCGTCGACATGCGCGATACTCATGAAGATGGTCGGTACCGTCGCCGTCGCGCTGACGCGCAGGCGGTCTGCCTTGCCGTCTTCCTGAATGACCTCGATATTGAGCGGGCTCAGGGTCGCATTCATGTAGCCGGCAGGGAAATTAGCGTTGAAATAGGCGCGGATATCGTCATCGCGGGTCGGGCTGTTCATCACCCGGCCGCCGGCGAGCGCCGCCGCATCGAGCGCGGCGTTGAGCTTGGCGCGCATGAGATAGCCGCGCGCCATATCGGTGGCCATGCCGACGGCGACCAGCATGGGCACAAGCGCGACGGCGGTCCATGTGAGCATCGAACCCTGGCGGTTGCGCACAAGGCGGCGAAGACGCCTTAAGGCATTGGTCAAGCGAAGGCGTGACGGCATCGTCGGACTCTCCCTCAGAGAGCGGAATTCGGCAGCCTGTTGATGCCATAGCGGTCTTGCCAAAAACTTAAGTAATCGCTCGAATTTTAATTAACTGACGGGCGATCGCTTACCATTTCTTCAGGTTTCTCTCCGAAATATGACAGGTTCCCGCATGATCGGGGAAATATGCCCCGCGGAGTGAGGCCGCATGTTGCAAATGCTGGCAAGATGGAATGGAGACCGCCGCGGCTCGGCGGCGATCGAGTTCGCGCTCGCCTTTCCCGTGATTCTCGGGCTCACCATGGGAATCGTCGAGATCGCCCATATCGCGTTTGCCGAGAACACGCTCGAGGGAGCGGTGCGCGAGGCCTCGCGCCAGGGCGTCACCGGCTATGTGCCGCAGGGCGGGACCCGCGAAGCCTATGTGCGCAGCCAAGTGCTCGACCGCATGGCCATGTTCGGCATCGAGGGTCCGGTCGAGATCGACACGCGGGTCTATGACAGCTTTGGCGATATTGGCGAGCCCGAACCTTACAGCGATGACAACGCCAATGGCAGCTATGACGCCGGTGAATGCTTCACCGACATCAACCAGAATGGACAGTGGGATCCCGACATGGGCGCCGCCGGGCTCGGCGGCTCGGGGGCCATCGTTGTCTACCGCGCGATCGTGCGCTTGCGGCTGCTCACCCCGGTCTTTGCCTGGATGATCGGCGACAGTGCCAGCACGATCACACTCGATGCCGCCACCGCGGTGCGCAACGAACCGTTCAACCTGATCAAGCAGAGTCTCAAGGACGGGGCACCAACCGTATGCACGTAAATAACAAATTGCGTGTTCAGTGCAGATCGATCGGCCGCCGGCGCGAGGGTAGCGTGCTGGTCGAGACCGCACTCGTGCTGCCGGTCCTCATCCTGCTTCTTGCCGGCGCCTACGAACTCGGCAACTTCATGCTGGCAAACCAAAAGGTGTCGGGATTGTCCTCGGCGATGGCCGACCTCATTGCACAGACCGAGGATGACGTTGCCGAGAGCGAGATCAACGATATTTTCGGTGCCATTGCCTATATTTCGGAGCCATTTAACGTGGTTACTGGCGGGCGGGTGATCATCAGCGCCATCCGGGGCGACAGTACGGATGGCAACACGGTGTTGTGGCAGCGCTGCCGCGGCGCTCTGGCAGCTGCCAGCCGGGTCGGCTCCACGGGCGCGACCGATGTCACGCTGCCAGCCGACATCGAGCTGGGGGACGGCGAGACGGCCGTCTTGGCGGAGGTCTATTTCAGCTACAGCCCGCGTTTGTTCATCGGCTTCTTTCCCGCACAGCAACTCCGCTCGGAGGCAATCTATCGCCCGCGTTTCGGCGCGCTTGCCGCAATCGTCGACGATGGCGCAACGCCAAGCACCTGCGGCGGTGGCTGAGTTCGCACGTGGGCGAGCACGTATTCGCACTGCTGTCTGATCACCATGCCTCGGTCCGGGTTGGATCTGGCGCGGGAGCCTGCAAGGGATGTGGCGCCATCATAATATCAGGTTGAACATAATATACATTATGCGCTTTTGCGATATCCATCCAGCATTGCCATTCTCCCTCTTCTGAACGGGCCCCGACCGGCTGTTGGAAATATCGGTATGAAATTGGCGTTGGTCGCGTATGCTTGCGATCTTGTCAGCCCCGGTCGCGCGGTGTCAGGCTGCGGCGCCGACGTTCCCAAGCCGAAATAACCACCAGCGTGACAGAGCAATCTCGAAACCCATCCTTCCGGCGCCTGCCGGGTGCGGTCTGGGCACTGGGGTTCGTGAGCCTGTTCATGGACATGTCGTCCGAGATGATCCACGCC
>RFKS01000066.1 GCA_003694205.1 Alphaproteobacteria bacterium
GCTGTTCGACGGCCTCGAGCGCTGGCTCACGCCGCGCGGTCTTCGCCTCGAACGGGGTCGTTCTCTGCCGTCAGCGAGTGGCGGCAGGCCTTGACGACGGCATCGATAAGCGTGGCGAGCGGGATCGCGAAAAAGACGCCCCACAGGCCCCAGATCGAGCCGAAGACGAGGATCGCGAGGATGATGGCCACCGGATGGAGCTTGACCACCTCTGAGAAGAGAAGCGGGGCGAGGAGATTGCCATCCAGCGCCTGCAGCAGCAGATAGGCGCCGACGGCGGCGAGAAACTCCGCCGTCAGGCCCCACTGGAAAAAGGCGACGAAGGCGACCGGCAGGGTGACCACCGCGGCACCGACATAAGGGATCACCACGGACAGTCCGGTGAGTGTGGCGAGCAGCGCCGGAAAGCGCAGCCCCAGCGCCAGAAACACGATATAGGCGACGGCGCCGACGATCAGAATCTCGTACACCTTACCGCGTGCATAGTCACCGGCACGAGCAACGACCTCGCGCCACACACGCACGACCAGTGTCCGCTCGCGCGGCAGGAAGCCGGCGATCCAGCCGAGAATCGCCCGCTTGTCCTTGAGAAAGAAGAAGACCATCACCGGCACGAGGACGACATAGACGGCGATCGTCACCACGCTGCGCAGGCCGGCCAGCGTATGGCCGAGGAGATCGCGGCCGAGCCCGCTCAGATCCGTGGCCGCGCCGTCGAGAAGTCCCCGAATGAAGGCTTCGGTGACGAGTCCCGGATAATAGGCGGGCAGCGTCAGAAGGCCTTGGCGCAGCCGGCCGATCATGCTCGGCAGGGTTTCGAAGAACTGGGCCAGCTGGCCGCTGAGCGGCGGCAGGAAGAGCACAAGCGCAAGGGTGATGAAGGCGAGGAAGGCGACGAAGACGAGCAGTGTCGCCAGCACTCGCGACAGGCCGCGGCGCTCGAGCCACATCACCGGCCCGTCAAGCAGGAAGGCGATCACGATCGCGGCGATCACCGGGGCGAGGGCCTGTGAGAACAGGGTGACCGCAAGAAGCGCGGCGAGCACGATGCCGAGCAGCAAGAGAAGCTGCGGATTGTCGAGCAAGCTGCGGAGCCAGCGGCCAAACACGGTCATGCGTCTCTCACTTCCTTGATCCGTTCGCACCGCCGGGCGGGGTCAGGCGGCGGAGGTGGCGCCGTCGACGACGAGTGCCGCGCCATTGATGTAGCCGGCCGCCGCGCCGAGAAGAAACAGGATTGCCGCCGCGACGTCGTCCGGGGTGCCGGGGCCGCAAGGCGGAAAGCCCCCCGCATATTTGGATTCGTCGCCGGCAATGTCAAAGAGCGCCTGTTCGAGCATCGGCGTCGCGACCGGCCCCGGCAGAACCGCATTGACCCGCAGGCCGGCCGCCGCATAGTCGCGGGCGGCGCTGAGCGTGAGGCCAAGCACGGCATGCTTGCTGGCGCCATAGGCGGCCATCCAGGGCGCTCCCCGTCTTGCCAGAATCGACGCCACATTGACGATGGCACCGCCCCCGCCTTTGATCATTGCCGGGATCTCGTGCCGCATGGCAAGAAAGACACCCTCGGCATTGGTGCGCATGACGTCACGAAAGATCTCCGGCGGGATGTCGGCGAGCTTGGCCGCGGGATGGCTGATGCCGGCATTGTTGACCGCAAGATCGAGCCGCCCGTAGTTCCTCAGGCAGCCGGCGACGAGGCCTGCCATCTCGTCGTCCGACCGGACATCGGCGTGGGAAAAACGGGCCTCAAGGTGCCGCGCCTTCAGGATCGACTCGAGATCCTCGCCGCTGCCATCCCTGAGGCCGCAGAAGACGACCGCCGCGCCCCGCTCGCACAGTGCTTCGACGACGGCGGCCCCGATGCCCGAGGTGCCGCCGGTGACGATCGCCACCTTGCCGGCGAACTCGTTGCCACTCACCTTGCTCGCTCCTTCCGGTCCGTCCTGCCGCACCACCCGGCGGCGCCCCCCATAGCGCCGCCAATCCCGGCGGGCAAGGGGCGTGATCCTCTCCCCTCCGCGATGCGCGATGTATAATAGAGCGAGCGGACACGACCATTGTCCGACGTTCAAGGAGTGTTCCATGCATTACCGCCCGCTGACCGAACTGCCGACCCACAGCGTCACCAACCAGCCGCCCGAGCTCGGCGACATCGACCTCTTTGCCGGCGATGCCGCGTTCGCCGAGGCGGTGGCCCGCGAAGGGTCGGCGCAAAGCGTCGAGCGGGCAAAGGCCTATGGCCGGCTCGTCGGCAGCGAGGAGGTGCGCGCCCTTGGTGTCGACGCCAATCGCCATCCCCCCGAGCTCGTCAGCTTCGACCGCTATGGCCGCCGCCTCGATGAGGTGCGCTTTCACCCCGCCTATCACCGGTTGATGGAGATCGGGATGGAGCATCGCCAGCCCTCGGTGGCGTGGAGCGGCGAGGCCGGCGGGCATGTCAGCCATGCGGCGCTCGAATTCATTCTGCACCAGGTCGATGCCGGCGTGTGCTGCCCGCTGTCGATGACCTATGCCGGCATCCCGGCGCTCAGGACCAACCCGGCGCTGGCCCGGCTGTGGGAGGCGAAGCTCCTGTCCGACAAATACGATCCGCGTTTCCTTCCCATGGAGGAGAAGGCGGGCTGCACCATGGGCATGGCGATGAC
>RFKS01000067.1 GCA_003694205.1 Alphaproteobacteria bacterium
CCTTCTTGTAAAGCCCTTTGGGATCGCGCTGCTCGCAAATCTCGAGAGGCGTGTCGACGAAGACCTCGAAGAATTCACCCTCGGGCATCAGTTCGCGCGCCATCCGTCGCTCGGAGCGGAAGGGCGAAATGAACGACACGAGAACGATGAGGCCGGCGTCGGCCATCAGCTTCGCGACTTCGGCCACGCGGCGGATATTCTCGACCCGATCCTCCTCGGTGAAGCCGAGATCCTTGTTGAGACCATGGCGGACATTGTCGCCGTCGAGCATGTAGGTGTGTCGCCCCATCGCGTGGAGCTGCTTTTCGACGAGATTGGCGATGGTCGATTTGCCGGAGCCCGAAAGCCCGGTGAACCAGAGCACCGCCGGCTTCTGCCCCTTGAGTGCCGCACGTGCCGCCTTGTCGACATCCATCGCCTGCCAGTGGATGTTGGTCGCGCGCCTGAGGCCGAAATCGATCATGCCGGCGCCGACGGTGGCGTTCGACAGCTTGTCGATGATGATGAAGCTGCCCGTATGGCGGTTCTCGGCATAGGGGTCGAAGGCGATCTGACGGTCGAGGCTCAGATTGGCGACCCCGATCCCGTTGAGATCGAGTGTTTTCGCCGCGACATGCTCCAGCGTATTGACATTGACCGCGTATTTGAGCCGCGTGACGAGCATGGTCGCGGTTCCCGCGGCGCCCTTGAAGAGATAGGGCCGGCCTGGCATCAGCGGCTCGTCCGACATCCACACGATCTTCGCCTCGAACTGGTCCGAGAGGCCGGCGCGGTCGTCGGCGTGACAGATGAGATCACCGCGCGAGACGTCGATCTCGTCCGCAAGCCGCAAGGTCACTGCCTCGCCGGCCCGGGCGCTGTCCAGGGTGCCGTCGAAGGTGACGATCTCGGCGACCCGGCTCCTTCTTCCCGAAGGAAGCACCACGATCTCGTCGCCGACACTGACCCGCCCGCCGGCAATGGTTCCGGTGAAGCCGCGGAAGTGCTGGTTCGGCCGGTTGACCCACTGCACCGGGAAGCGGAACGGTCCCTCGACGTCCTCGTCGCCGGCCTCGGCGGTCTCCAGCGCCTCGAGCAGGCTCGGCCCGTCGTACCAGGCCATGCGCTCCGAGCGCGTCATCACATTGTCACCCTCGAGCGCCGAGAGCGGGATGCAGGTCACCGCGTCATAGCCGATGGAGCGTGCGAACGCCTCGTATTCCGCACGGATATCGCCGAAGACGCTTTCCGAGAAGTCGACGAGGTCCATCTTGTTGACGGCGAGGACGACCTGCCGGATGCCGAGAAGTGAGCAAATGTAGCTGTGACGCCGGGTTTGCGTGAGAACGCCCTTGCGGGCATCGACGAGAATGACCGCAAGGTCGGCGGTCGAGGCGCCGGTCGCCATGTTGCGCGTATACTGCTCGTGGCCGGGCGTGTCGGCGACGATGAAGCGGCGCTTGTCGGTGGCGAAGAAGCGGTAGGCGACATCGATCGTGATGCCCTGCTCGCGCTCGGCCTCGAGGCCGTCGAGGAGCAGCGCAAAGTCGATGGCCTTGCCGGTGGTGCCGGCCTTTCTGCTGTCGGCCTCGAGCGCGGCGAGCTGGTCTTCGAAGATGAGCTTCGAATCGTAAAGCAGGCGACCGATCAGCGTCGACTTGCCGTCATCGACGCTGCCGCAGGTGATGAAGCGCAGGAGATCCTTCCGCTCCTGGTCCCTGAGATAGGCGGTGACATCCGCGGCGGCGGTTCCGGGCAGGGGCTCATGCATCAGAAATAGCCCTCCTGCTTTTTCTTCTCCATCGAGGCGCCATGGTCGCGGTCGATGACCCGCCCCTGGCGCTCGGAGGTGCGGGTGATGAGCATTTCCTGCAGCACCCCGGCGAGGTCGCGGGCGTCGGACTCGATCGCACCGGTCAGCGGGTAACAGCCCAGTGTACGGAAGCGAATGAGCCGCATTTCGGGCGCCTCACCGGGCTCGAGCGGCAGCCGGTCGTCATCGACCATGATCAATGTGCCGTCGCGTTCCACGACCGGGCGCTCCTTCGCGAAATAGAGCGGCACGATGGGGATGTTCTCCTGATAGATGTACTGCCACACATCGAGCTCGGTCCAGTTGGACAGCGGAAAGACACGGATGCTCTCGCCCTTGTGGATGCGGGCGTTGTAAATGCGCCAGAGTTCGGGGCGCTGGTTCTTCGGATCCCAGCGGTGCTGCGCGGTGCGAAAGGAGAAGATACGCTCCTTCGCCCGCGATTTCTCCTCGTCGCGCCGGGCGCCGCCAAAGGCGGCATCGAAGCCGTACTTCTCGAGCGCCTGCTTGAGCGCAACGGTCTTCATGATCTCCGTATGGACCGCAGAGCCGTGGCTGATCGGGCCGACGCCCTGACGTACGCCGTCCTCGTTTATATGGACGATGAGATCGAGCCCCCATTCGCGCGCGATGCGGTCGCGGAAGGCGATCATGTCGCGGAACTTCCATGTCGTGTCGACATGCAGAACCGGGAAGGGCAGGGGGGCGGGATGAAAGGCCTTGCGCGCCAGATGCAGCATCACCATCGAGTCCTTGCCGATGGAGAACAGCATCACCGGATTGCGGCATTCCGCCACCACCTCGCGCAGGATATGGATGCTCTCCGCCTCGAGCCTGCGGAGATGCGAAAGCGTCGTCTCGTCTGCCACGTTTGCCTTCCGGATCGTCGGGATTCCAACCTCTTGCCCGGCTCACATAGGAGGCTTTGCAGCCGAATGCAACGCTCCAGTTCGGCACCTCGGCTTGCTGCGCACCATGACCATCGCTAGACATTGGCTCCGCCTTTCCGTTCCGCGTGCGGCAGAGGCGACGGGCCGGTGCGGAGGGACAGCATGCGCAGGGCGGGAGTCATCGTAGCGACGCTTGCGGCTTGCGCCGGGTGGATCTTTACCCTCGGCCTCGCTGCCGCCGCGCCCCCATCGCCACCGGCCGAACCGGCACTCGGTCCGCTCAGCGAGATCACGGTCACCGGCCGCCGCGGCAGAAGCGAGCCGCTGGCACCCCGGACACGGCTTGGCACCACGGATCTTGAGGCGCTCGATGCCGCGGCTGTCGATGAGCTTCTCGAACGTGTGCCGGCGGCGAATATCCAGACCAACTCCCGTGGCGAGACGCTCGTTTTCCTGCGCAATGCGGGAGAACGGCAAGTCGCCGTCTTCCTCGACGGCGCGCTTTTAAATGTGCCCTGGGA
>RFKS01000068.1 GCA_003694205.1 Alphaproteobacteria bacterium
CAAATGGGGGACCTGCCAAGGCCAGGTGACCCCCCAAACCGAGCGCTGCGAAAACGGTGTAGATGACGACTGCAACGGCAAGATCGACGATGTCCCCAACCTCGGCGCACCCTGCCTCGACCGCACCCGCAAGGGAGCCTGCCAACAAGGCATTTACCGTTGTCAGGGCCAACAGCGCGTCTGCGTCCAGATCACCCAACCCACAGCTGAAGAGTGCGACGGCATTGACAACGACTGTGACGGCAAGATCGACAACGTCAAAGGCAGCACCAAGCTGCTCTCTCGCGCCTGCTACACCGGCCCCGCCAATACCCGCAAAAAAGGCGCATGCAAAGATGGCATCCAACGCTGCATACTCGGACGCTGGGAGGCCCAATGCACCAACCAAGTCCGCCCCAGCTTTGAACTCTGTAACGGCAAAGACGATGACTGCGACGGCAAAACCGACGAAGGAGACGCCTGCGCAGCCTGCACCTCCGGCTCCACTCGCCCCTGCTTTGACGGACCCCAAGATGCTCGCAATCGAGGCCGATGCCAAGACGGCTCCGAAACCTGCACCAACCAAAAATGGTCAGGACAATGCACCGCCAGCATCCCCCCACGCGCAGAGATCTGCAATGGACAAGACGATGATTGCGACGGCATCAACGACAACCAACCCGGCACCCGAGACCCACTTCGCCAGCCCTGCTACACCGGCCCCGCCAATACAAAAGACCAAGGAATGTGCCAACAGGGCTTCCAACTCTGCACCCAAGGGCAATGGAGCAACTGCATCGGACAATACATCCCCCAAAAAGAGATCTGCGACAAGAAAGACAACGACTGTGATGGACAGATCGATGAAGCCCCTGCCTGCGAAGGGACCGCCCGCCAACTTGGAGAAACTTGCTCCCCTGCCCCCGGCTCCGCAACCGCCCTACTCTGCGCCAAAGGACTCCTCTGCATCCAAAGCGAAGAACGCGACCCTGCCGCCTTCTGCTACCAACCATGCAAAACCAAAACAGACTGCGAAAAGAACCAAGACGGACGCACTGAATGTGCCATGATCTCCAAGGACATCGGGATCTGCATCTCCCGCGCCGACGACGGCGCATCCTGTGACATCGAGCAAGGCCGAATGTGCAAACCAGGGCTCTTCTGTGACATGAATATCCGCAGATGCAGAAAACCTAGCGAATCCCCCACCCTCGGAATCTGTGGCGGGCGCTCAGGCCGCGTCTGCGACCCCAACCACGTCTGTGTCCCCCAAACGCCAGGTGTCTCGCATGGCTACTGCCTCAAACGCTGCAAGTCCAATGCTGACTGCCCCAGCGCCATCTGCACCTACTTCACCAAGACCGACGCCGCCTGCGCCCCCCTCGGCACCCGCAAACTCGACCAAACTTGTGGCCGCGCTGACTATGGCAACAAACTCGACACCACACGCACCTGTGCCAAGGGCCTATTCTGCGCCCGCTTCGATAACCTCAACCCCGATGGCGTCTGCCTCACCGCCACCACCAACTGCAACACCTGCACCTCCCAAGGACGCTACTGCGCCGTCCTCGGCAATGGTAGCATCCGCGTCTGCGCCAAACGATGCGGCACTTGCCCCACGGGGACCCAATGTACCCCCATCGCCCCTGCCACCCAGGTCTGCACCGCCCAACCCCCCAATGGCTCCGTCCCATTTGGCGGCCTCTGTGGCCCCCAACGACTCTGCAAAAGAGGACTCACCTGCATCTCCAGTGACCCCAAAAAATTCAATGGCTTCTGCTCCAAAATCGGATGTAGCACCGCCTCCGACTGCCCCAGCACCCCCCCCGGAGCCACATGCAAAGCCGTCGCACCCGGCGCAAAACTTTGCATCTTCCCTTGCCAAACCAATCACCAATGCCCCACCGGACTCGTCTGCTCCACCAAACTCCAAGCCTGCATCGCCCTCTAACCCCTTCAACGACGAACACAACATACGCCCCCATTCACCCAGCTCTATCTCAAGACCCCCTGCCCAACCCCAAGCCCCACAAACTGAGGTTGTCTGGCCTCCCTATGATGTGATATATTTGACCGCCTCCCAAGAGGACGTTCTCCCAACCCCTCTCAAGAGAAGGTCAACACCTTGTCCCACGGTCAAACACTCGGTCGATATACCCTCATTGAACAACTCGCCATCGGTGGGATGGCAGAGATCTGGCTTGCTCATATGGCTGGACCAGAGGGCTTTGAGAAACTCGTCGTGATCAAAAAGATCCGCCCCCACCTCGCCAAACAAAAAAACTTCCTCAAAATGTTCCTCAATGAAGCCCGCCTCGCCGCCCAACTCAACCATCCAAATATCGTCCAAATTTATGAGTTTGGAAACCCAGACAACCAGCACTACATCGCGATGGAGTACATCTTCGGACGCGATCTTTCCGAGATCGTCCCCAAAGCCAAACGTGCCAATATCCCCTTCCCTCTGGAGTACGCCATCAAGATCATCATGCAAGTCTGTGAGGGCCTCTACTACGCCCACACCAAAACCGATAAGCTCGGTCGGCCACTGCAGATCATCCACCGCGACATCTCCCCCCAAAATGTCCTCGTCTCCTTCGATGGACACGTCAAAATCCTCGACTTTGGCATCGCCAAAGCTGCCAATCAGTATGAACAAACACAGCAAGGCATCCTCAAAGGCAAGGTATCCTACATGGCCCCCGAACAGATCCTCGGTGAGCAAGTTGACTGCCGCGTCGATATCTTCAGCCTCGGAGCCGTCTTCTACGAACTCATCACCGGCTACAAGCTATTCTCCGGAGACAACGAGTTGGCGATCCTCCGCTCCATCACTGACGGACCGATCTATCCTCCCTCTTATTTCAATGAAGAGGTCCCAGACGAGCTAGAAGAGATCATCCTCAAAGCCCTCGCCAAAGATCCCAATGAGCGCTACCCCAACGCCTGGGAACTTCAGCGCGACCTGACTGCACTCCTACTCAAGTTCGACTTTCACCCCACCAACACCCACCTCGCCAACTTCTTGAAACAGTTGTTTGAAGATGAAATCGAAGAAGAATCTCGCTATCTAGAACAAAAGCTTCAGGAAGTATTGGGGAGCGAAGCTGCCCCAGCCCCCCTCCCTCCGTCCGAACCAACACCTCCCGCCAAAACACCAAGCCCAGCACTCTCCAACAAGACCTCCGAAGAGGGACGCCCCACACAGCGAATGAAGACCCTCGAAAATGAGTCCAAACCCCTCCACGACACACACCCCGATCTCGACGCCATGGAGCTATCTTCAGAAGATGCACTGCTCCCCCTCGAAGAAGATGATCAAGTATTGGACCCCGCCACATCATCCCATTTCAAGGACGAGAACGCCGCCGCATCAGCCCA
>RFKS01000069.1 GCA_003694205.1 Alphaproteobacteria bacterium
AGGAAATACTGTCTGAGCGCGCTCAGACAGTATTTCCTGTTTCTTTATCGCGAGGGGCTGCGCGGCGACAATCCGATGACCGTCATCGAGAGCCCGCGGCGGGCCCGTCCTTTGCCAAAGGTGTTGAGCGAGGCCGAGGTATCACGGCTTCTCGAGACCGCGGCGTGTCTTGCGCGCGAGCGGCCGACGCTCGCGCATCTGCGCCTGCATGCGATGATCGAGGTCCTTTATGCCAGCGGTCTCCGGGTGTCGGAGATGGTGGCCCTGCGCCGCGACGCGATCCGTGACGACCGCCCGCTTCTCTTCGTGCGCGGCAAGGGCGGTGCGGAACGCATGGTGCCGGTCGGCACGGCGGCGCGCGCCGCGCTCGCACGCTATCGCAAGGTGCTCGAGGCCGATCCGCGCCTTGGCCGCAGTCCGTGGCTCTTTCCCTCGCGCGCTGCGCGCGGTCATCTCGGCCGGGTGCGCGTGCAACAATTGCTCAAGGATCTCGCCGCAAAGGCCGGGATCGAGCCTCGGAGCGTGTCGGCGCACAAGCTGCGCCACGCCTTCGCCACCCATCTGCTTGCCCACGGTGCCGACCTGCGTGCGGTGCAGAAGATGCTCGGTCACGCCGATATCGCGACGACGCAGATCTATACCCATGTGCTGGACCAGCGATTGCGGGCGCTGGTCGAGGAGAAGCATCCGCTCGCCCGCAAGGCGCGGCGTCGCCGCTCGTGAGCACGGCCGTCTATTCGATCGCGCCCAGCCAGCCGCGGCGCATCGCCTTGGCCACCGCGTGACTGCGCGAGCTTGCGTCGAGCTTGGCGATGGCGTTGCGGACATGAAAGCGGGCCGTCTCCGGCGAGCGGTCGATGATGATGCCGATCTCGCTGTCGGTCTTGCCGCGCGCGACCCAGGTGAGGCACTCGCGCTCACGTTCGGTGAGCGGGCAATCCTCGCGCGCCGCCGCATTGGCATTGAGCATGGCATCGACACGCTCGAGAAAGGCATGCGCGACAACGAACAGCTCGCTCGCATAATCTTGAGCCCAGCGCCGCATTTCGTCATGCGGCCGGTCGCTCACCCAGGACACGAAACCGGTGCGCCCGCCAGGCTGATGGACGGGAACGAGAATGCCCGAGCGCACCCCGGCCTGGCGCAATAGGCTCAGCGCCTGCTGGCCCATGGCGGTGAAGGGGCGCGGCAGCTCGTCGCCCTCGAGCCCGAGATTGTCCTCGTCCATGCTCCAGGTGAAGGGGCGCCAGCGCTTGCGACAGGGTATGGCGAGCGGGCAGGCGAGAACCATGCCGCCCTTGACCCAGCGGCGAACGAATTCCGAGGGCCAGCCGAGCTCGACCCCGAGCGGCTCGCTGTCGCCATTGCCGGGCAATCCCGGATTGGCGATGTCATAATCGAAGCCGGCACGCGGTGCCGGCAGGCTACGGCTGAACTGGGCAAGCAGGCTCGATGCCGCATGCAGATCGCTTGCCGTCGCCAGCTCCCTGAGAAACCGTTCCGTGGGCTCCGCAAGCATGCACCGTCTCCACATCCGCGACCCGGAAGTCGTCCCGGAGTCCGACCCTGCCAGAAAGGATAGTGCAATGCGTCGCTGGCGCCAAGAAGAGTTGTGCCGCCAAGGATGCCCACCAGCAAAAAGGACCGGCCCCCGTGGGGACCGGCCCTGTCGCTGCGTGACCCGGTGCGCTCAGTCGTATTCGGGAACCAGCTTTGGCGGGCCCATAAGCCAGGAGCCGTCGGGCTGCAGGCAGGCGGTGCCGTAGCCCTCCTTTTCCTCGCCGCCGATGACGATCGTGGTCTGGTATTCGCGTGTCTGCAGGCAGTTTGCGGACGCCGTCTGCTGTGGCGGCGGTGCATAGCGCGGCGGCTCGGCGACGCGGTAGACCCGTCGCGGCGCCGCATCATAATCGTCATATCGGCGGTGTGTGCGCGAGACCACATCGAGAAACAGGAGCCCGGCGGTGACCCCGAGCAGGGCATTCGTGGCGCCGTGGCCGCCGTGGTGGCGGTGACGGTAGTGATGTCCGCCGAAATGGTGACGATAGCCGATATGGCCGCCGCCATAACCATGGCCGCCGTGGCCGAAATGGGCGCCATATCCCATGTGATAGCTGCCGCCACCGGCTGTGGCGCTGCCTCCCGCGATGAGACTCGCACAGATCAGCGCCAGTCCCGCGAATGTCGATTTCAGCGATCGTGCGGCCATGGGCCCTCTCCTTTCACCGGTTCCGTTTCCCAAGTCGTCCCCGATCGATGGCAACTGTGCCATGCGCCGCATGAATGGAGCCTGAACGCTCCCCGCCGCCCATGACATCTGTCATCGCGAACGGGTGACAGCTGGCACTCCCGGCGCTTGCCCGCCCCCTGCAGGATGATCGGGCATGAACGAGACAGGGGATACGCAAATGCCCGGGTCCGACAGCGACATCACCTTCCGCGACGTGTGGCTCCGCTATGGCACGGTGCCGGCCCTGCGCGGTGTATCTTTCGACATAAGGGCGGGGAGGCTGACCGCCCTTCTCGGCCGCAACGGGGCCGGCAAGACCTCGGCGGTGCGCCTCGCCCTCGGGCTCAGGCGTCCCGATGCCGGGACCGTCCGCGTCCTCGGCGCGACGCCCGGCAGCCTCGCCGCCCGACGCCGTGTGGGCGCCGTGCTCCAGGAAACGGCGCTGCCCGAGACTCTCCGGGTGCGCGAGCTTCTGCGTCTCTTCGCGGCCTATCATGCGCGCCCGCGGTCCTTCGACGCGCTCGTCGCCGTCTCCGGGCTCGCGGATTGTCTCGCGCAGCGCTACGGGCGGCTCTCCGGCGGCCAGAAACGGCGCCTGCAGGTCGCGCTCGCGCTTGCGGGCGATCCCCGGGTCCTGCTCCTCGACGAGCCAACGACGGGGCTCGACGTCAATGCCCGGCGCGGCGTCTGGGAGGGTATCCGGGCGCTCGTCGCGGAGGGCAAGACGATCCTGCTCACCACCCACTATCTCGAGGAGGCGGACCGGCTCGCCGATCATGTCCTCGTGCTCGACGAGGGACAGCTTCGCTTTTCCGGATCGCCCGCGGAGATGAAGTCGCGCGCGGCGGCTGCCCGTATCCGCTGTCGCTCGACCCTCGAGCACGCTGTGCTCGCCGCTCTGCCCGCGGTGACGGCGGTCGCCGTTGAAGGCGGCCTCTTCGAGGTGACGAGCACAGCGCCGGAGATGACGCTCCGCGCGCTGCTTGCCGCCGATCCTCACC
>RFKS01000070.1 GCA_003694205.1 Alphaproteobacteria bacterium
CATCACCGCCGCCGATCGCATAACGGATTGGGTCGAGACTGAAACCCATGTGTGGAAGGCCAGAACCGAGGTTCGACCCAATGTGGTTATTGTAGACGATGTGGTGCTGCAATGGGGTGGCAGCCATGTCGATTCACCGGACGAGTATCATTGGAGGAAGGGCAGCCTGTTCATCTATTCGGAAACCGACCCCGGCAACCGTAAGGTCGAGGTGGGAAGGCGGGACTTCGCCATTCACACCAATGGCCAGAGCCACCTGGTTTTCGAAGGCCTGGATATCAGGGGGAACAACACCGAGGGCGACGAGACCGCGGGCATCTACATCAATGGCCAGGACGTGGTGTTGACAGACTGTGTGGTGCAACACAACTATTACCACAGCGTCCGTTTCAAGGATGGGGGTAGCGGGCAGGTGCTTCGGACTGCTGTCCACGACAACGTCATGGGTGGCATACTCGCCAACTCCAACTCCGGGCAGGTCGTCATCGAAGATTGCGACATATACAACAATGGCAAGATTGCCGGCGAAGCGCGGGACGGCATCACCGCGGGCACGCGCGCCGGTCTGACGGTACGCAACTGCCGAATCTACAACAACGGTATGAACGGCGACCCGGGAAAATGCCACGGCATCTATTTGACGGGCAACGGAGACCAGGCCGTGGTAGAGTCCAACGATATCTGGGGCAATCCCACCGGTCACGGCATCGCATGTTCGTTCGGTAACGCTGTGATTCGCTATAACAAGATCTACGATAACTACGTCGCTGGCATTCTCATGTCCAACCAGCCCACCGATGGCACCGTTCAGATCTACTATAACGTTATTTTCAACAACAACTACGGCATCCGTGTGCACGATTGGCGCTGGAATTCGGCCACGCGCGTACAGATCCTGAACAATGTCATCTACAACAACAACACCACCGCATTCAACCCGGAGCCGGCAAACCTCGACGTGCGGGCCGACACACGCGAGCTCACCATCGTCAACAACGTGATCTTTGATTCGCAACACCCCGGCCGGCCGAGCATGATACGCTTTTGGAAATCAGGGCGCGTACAAAGCAATCTCGTGAGCGACCACAATTGTCTCTACAATGCAAGCGGTTCAGACCTGGTGGAATACAACAACGCCGACTACAACTTCGAAGGATGGCAAGGTCTGGGACAGGACGGCAACAGTGTGAGCGCCGACCCACGACTGGTCAACGCCGGAGCGCAGAATTTCGCCCTGCAAGGGAACTCACCCTGCATTGACAGGGGCAAGGATGTCGGGCTGACGCGCGACTTCACCGGGGCCGCGGTGCCAGGTGGGCCGACAGTGGACATCGGGGCTTTCGAATTCGGCGGCGAACGCGACAACGTGTCACCGGCCAGACCGAAGAACCTCCGGGCCCGTATCGTCGATTAGGGCGTCACTCATCCCGGATACCAATTCGGTTTGCAACCGACTACTCTCGGTTGCAGGCAGGTCTGAACCAGCAATCAAAGCATCCATCACTGCGTGATAGATTTTTTGTTGCTGAGCCCAATTGTACCTTCGGGCAAAATCTCTTGCTTTCTGCGATAGCGCTCGCCTGACACGGGGATTCTCGTACAAGAACAGCAGCTCCCGTGCCAGGGCCTCAGGGCTACCTGGCTCGAAGAACCGCACCACGGATTCATCGAAGTACGCCGTGACGGTGTCCGTGCGCGCCACCAATACCGGCAACCCCAGTTCAACATATTCCAGAAGCTTGACCGGCAGCGCGTAGCGGGTGAAAGCATCATTCAACATGGGGACCAGGCCGAGATCGGCACCCGCCAGCAACTGAGGCAGTTTGTTCAGTGGAATGCGACCGCGGCTGAAGCGGACGAGATTGCCCAGGCCGAGTTCATCCCGAAGTTGCACCAACTGCGGCCGGTAGTCACCTTCCCCGATAACCAGAAGCTGTGCTCGCGGCATCGCCTCTCGCACATCTGCCAGAGCGTGAAACGCAACCGCAAGACCGTGACGAATGGATAGTGTACCATGGTAAACGATCCGAAAGCGGTCATCGCTTGCGGGGTATGCTCGGCCATTGTTGCGGAAAACTCGGGGATCGGGCACGTTGAGCAGGATTTCGAATTTGTCCCGGGGATTGCCATGGCCCACGAGTGCATCCCGGTGGGGAAGGTTCACCGCGAGTGCACGATGGCAGAACCGAATGCTCTGCCGTTCCACCCACCTGATACACCGAATTGCGGCGTGGTCCGCAGGGAGACCAAACTTGCACATGTACAGCTCCGGCATCAAGTCGTGTACATCCAGCACGATCCTGGCACCGCACAGCCTGGGGATGGCGGCGGCAAACACCATAAAGTCAGGCATCGTGTGGACCTGGACGACGTCGTAATGCCGTTTCAGGTACAACCAGCTTAAGAGCACCGATGTTTGCAGAAAAAACACCAGGTAGTTCAGGATGTAACGCAGGCTGCTCTGGCCGCGGTAGCGAACCACCGGGATTTGGTACAACCGCACACCATTGCATTGGCGCTCCGATGCACCGGCTCGCCGTTCCTTGAGACAGATGAAGTCCACCTCGTCGCCACGTGCGGCCAGGCTTTCGGCTTCTCGCCGGACACGGGCATCGGTCTCGTAGTGAGTGTACGCTACCA
>RFKS01000071.1 GCA_003694205.1 Alphaproteobacteria bacterium
CTCGTTGACGATCCTGTAGAATCGCGAATCGTGCCGGTTTGCGCCACGGGCAAAGTCGCGGCGCCAGCGCGCCAACAGGCCGTGCAGCGCCGACAAGCCAAGCACGATCGCCAGCTTGATATGGAGCCAGAGCCCGGCCGGCGAGATGATGACGACGAGAAGCAGCCCGAAGATCCAGGTCGCAATCATCGCCGGATTGATGATCAGGCGCAGCAGCCGTCGCTCACGCGCGATCCAGGCGGCATCCTCCGGCGAGCCCGGTTGCGCCTCGCTGTGATAGGCGAAAAAGCGCGGCAGCATGAACATGCCGGCCATCCAGAAAATGACGGCGATGACATGGCCGGCCTTGATCCAGAGATAGAAGGGCTCGAGCATCTCCGACCATCCGTCCATCAGGCCCCTCCACTTTCCTCGCGCACGAAAGCAACAAGCTCGGCGACATGCTCCGGCGGCGTTTCCGGCACAAAGCCATGACCGAGATTGAAGATATGTGGCCGCCTTTCAAGCGCCCGCAGGATGCGCCGCGTCTCTTGCCGCATCTCTCTGCCGCCGGCACAGACGAGAAGCGGATCGAGATTGCCCTGAACCGCCATCCCTTTCGGCAACCACGCGTCCACCACGGCAAGGGACGTCCCGCTGTCGAGCGACACAGCGCTGACCCCGCTCTGACGCGCATAGGCCTCAAGCATCGTCCCGCCGCCACGGGCAAATCCGATCACCGGGATACCGGGCGCCGACCGCGCGAGCGCCGCGACAATCCGCCGCGTCGGCTCGATGACGAGGCGCGAGAACCATGGCTCGGGAAGATGCGCCGCCCAGCTTTCGAAAATCTGGATTGCATCCGCACCGGCGGCGATCTGGCCTTCCAGATAGGCGATTGTCGCCTCAACCAGCCGATCAATCAGCATCCCGAAACCCTCCGGGTCGCTATAGGCCCAGAGCTTGGCAGCGCGCTGCTCGTCGCCACCGCGACCGGCTATCATATAGCTCGCCACCGTCCACGGCCCGCCGGCGAAACCGATCAGCGCCACCTTCGGCGGCAGAGCGGCTTTGACACGCCGCACCGTCTCATAGATCGGCTGCAGGGTCTCCTCGGCGCGGCTACTGACAAGCCTTGCAAGGGCCTTGCGGTCGGCGATCGGTTCGAGCCGCGGTCCTTCTCCTTCAAGAAAGGCGAGTTCCTGGCCCAGCGCATGCGGCACCACGAGAATGTCGGAAAAGAGGATCGCGGCATCAAGACCGAAGCGTTCGACCGGCTGCAGCGTCACTTCCGCTGCCAGATCCGGCTTATGGACGAGATCGAGAAAGCTGCCGGCCCTCTCGCGCAGCCGCCGGTATTCCGGGAGGTATCTGCCGGCCTGACGCATGAACCACAGGGGAACGGGAGACCGCCTTATGCCCGAAAGGACGTCGAGAATGGGGCAATTGCGATCGCACGCCTGAACGGCTTTCGTGGACTGTCCCTGTCGTTTCATCTTCAAAAACGAATCCTGAAGGATGGAAGAGATGGTAGTGGGCGGCGAACAGCGGGGATAAAATCCTCTCCACAGAAAAATCCACAGAAATCGCAGCGCGCTCGCTCGGCGGGAGCATAGGCGATGCCGCGGCGCAGGCAAGCCGAAAAGAGGTCGCGGTTCGGGCTATCCCCGATATTTCGGGTGCTTGATGAAAGGGCGGTCTTCGAGGATGTTCAGGGACGAAATCGCGGTCATGGCGCGGCGCGACGATATCGGCTACATCGATCCCCATCTGATCCACAGGATGCTCGGCGGATGATCGATCCAGAATCGCGTATCTTTCACCTCCATCTCGTGTCCGATGCAACGGGCGAGACTCTCGAGGCGATGGCCAAGGCCGCGCTCGTTCAGTTCGAGGGTGTTGAGGCGAGAAAGCATCTCTGGCCGATGATCCGGACGCCGACGCAGATGCGGCGGACGATGGATTTCATTGCCGAGAATCCGGGGCTCGTGCTCTATACGCTGGTGAACGAGGAGCTGCGTCGCGTGCTGACGCGGCGCTGCAGCCTGCTCGGCATTCCGCATGTCTCGGTGCTCGATCCGGTGATCGAGGGCCTGGGTCAGTTCCTCGGCGCGCGGGCGCGGGGCCTGCCCGGTCGCCAGCACGAGATGGATGCCGATTATTTCGAACGTATCGATGCGTTGCATTTCACCATGGCACATGATGATGGCCAGCTGGTGAAGGACCTGACGACGGCCGATATCATCCTGGTCGGCGTCTCTCGTACTTCGAAAACCCCGACCAGCATCTATCTCGCCAACAAGGGCTTCAAGACGGCAAACGTTCCCTTCGTCCCCGGCGTGCCATTGCCGCCGGAACTCGACGAACCGCTCGCTGCGCTCATCGTCGGCCTCACCGCTGCCCCCGAGCGGCTGGTGGAAATCCGCGCCAATCGCCTGCGGGCGATGCGGGAAAGCCCGTCGACGACCTATGTCGACGAAGCCAAGGTGCGGGAAGAGGTGCTTGCGTGCCGGCGGCTCTGTGCCGCTCATGGCTGGCCGGTGATCGATGTCACGCGACGCTCGATCGAGGAAACCGCGGCGGCAATCGTCAAGCTCTACACCATGCGCGAGGCAGAGACCGCCGAGGCGGCCAGCGAGGGCGGCGAGCCGGGAACGCGAGACTGATGGGCGGCAAGACCAAAAGCAGGCTTGCCGGCGTGATCGGCTGGCCAATCGCGCATTCGCTGTCGCCGCACTTGCATCGCTTCTGGCTCAAGCGCGCGGGGCTCGAGGGCGATTATGTGCCGCTCGCCGTCCGCCCTTCGGCGCTGGCCGAGGCGCTTGCCGCGCTGCCCGCTCTCGGCTTTCGCGGTGTCAATGTGACGGTGCCGCACAAGGAAGCGGCGGCGCGGCTCGTCGACCGCCTCGAACCCGATGCGGCACGTCTCGGCGCTGTCAATCTGATCCGTGTCGACAGTCGCGGCCGCCTGGTCGGCTCCAATACCGACGGCCGGGGCTTTCTCGCCAGTCTCGAGCGGGCGGTACCGGACTGGAAGGAGCGCGCCGCGGCAGGGGCGCTCTTGCTCGGCGCAGGTGGTGCGGCCCGCGCGGTCCTCGGGGCTCTCCTTGGCGCCGGGGTGCGGCGCATCCATATTGCCAACCGGACCGCACAGCGGGCGCAGCGCCTTGCGGCGCTGTTCGAAGATGAGCGCATCGTCGCAGCCGGCTGGAGCGACCGCTCGGCGCTGCTCAAGGAGGTTGGGCTTCTCGTCAACACGACGACGCTCGGCATGGAGGGCCAGCCGCCGCTCGAGCTCGAGCTGTCGCTGCTCGGCAAGGGCTCGGTCGTCGTCGATCTCGTCTACCGCCCGCTCTGCACCGGCCTGCTGCGCGAGGCCGGGCGACGCGGCCATGCTGCGGTCGACGGCCTCGGCATGCTGGTGCACCAGGCGGTGCCCGCCTTCGAGGCCTTCTATGGACAGGCCCCGGTGGTCGACGCTGCCACCTTCGCCCATTTGACAGAGGCCCTGGAGAAGCCATGATCGTCCTTGGTCTCACCGGATCCATTGCCATGGGGAAAAGCGAGGCGGCCCGCATGCTGCGCCGTTTCGGTGTCCCGGTCTTCGATTCCGACGCCATGGTGCACGCGCTGCTGGCTCCCGCAGGCGAAGCCTTCGCGGAGGTCGCCGCCGCCTTTCCCGAAGCGATTGTCGAGGGTGCCGTGGACCGCCGCCGGCTCGGCGCCATCGTCTTTGTCGACGCCGCCGCTCGGAAGCGTCTGGAGGCGATACTCCATCCCAGGGTCTTCCTCGCACAGCGGCGCTTTCTCGAAAAGGCGGAGCGGGGCGGCGCGCGCATCGCCGCGCTCGAGATTCCGCTTCTCTTTGAGACCGGGGGCGAGAAACGGGTCGACCATGTCGCGGTCGTTTCCGCACCGCCCGAGATTCAGCGCGCCCGCGCTCTCACAAGACCGGGCATGACGGCGGAGCGTCTCGACGCTATCCTCAAGGCGCAGTTGCCGGACAGCGAGAAATGCCGGCGCGCCGACTATGTTCTGCCGACGGGCGGCAGCAAGCGTGCGCTCCTGCGGGCGATCGCCCGCATGCTGCGCGACCTTTGCGAGCGGCCGGGCGGCGTCTGGCCTTGGCCGCGGGAGCGAACGGATATGGCCGATGCGTGAGATCGTCTTCGATACCGAGACCACCGGTCTCGAGCCCGCCCAGGGGCACCGCATCGTGCAGATCGGCGCGCTCGAGATCGTCAATATGATTCCGACCGGGCGCAGCTTCATGCGGCTCATCGATCCGGGCCGCCCGGTCGATCCCGCGGCTGCCGCGATTCACGGCCTTGATGACGAGAAGCTGCGTGGCCAACCGCGCTTTGCCGACATCGTCGAGGAATTTCTCGCCTTCATCGCAGAAGATCCACTGGTCGCGCACAATGCCGAGTTTGACCGTGGCTTTCTCAATGCCGAACTCGCGGCCTGCGGGCGCCCGCCACTTCCGGCTGAGCGCTTCGTCGACACGCTGGCAATCGCCCGGCAGCGCTTTCCCGGCCAGCGCGCCTCGCTTGACGCCCTGTGCCGGATGTTCGGTATCGACAATTCGATGCGCGACAAGCACGATGCGCTGCTCGATTGCGAGATCCTCGCCAAGGTCTATCTCGAGCTGCGCGGCGGGCGGCAGCACGGTCTCGCGCTGGCAAGCGGCACCGCCCCCGAGGAGGAGGACGGCGCACCGCACCGGGGTGTGAGCGAATGTCGCGCGCCGCGCCCGCACGCGCCGAGCGACGAGGAGCGCGCCGCGCATATGCGATTTCTGAAAACGCTCCAGTCCCCTCTGTGGCTGGCTGCCGGAGAGGACTGAAGCGGCGCTTGCGGCGCGAATACTGGCTCAGGCCGTGCCCTTGGGCTCGCCAAGGTCGAGGGTGCCGATCTCGGCGCTGGCGCTCGTGCCCTGGCCCTGCTGTTGCTGCTGCGCCTGCAGACGCTGCTGCTGGTAGAGTGCACCGAAGTCGATCGGCTCGAGCATCAGGGGCGCAAAGCCGCCATCGCGCACGGTGTCGGCGATGATGCGGCGGGCGAAGGGGAAGAGCACCGTCGGCGCTTGCACGAGGAGGAAGGGCTCGAGAATATTGTCGGGCAGATTGCGCGCACCGAAAAGCCCGGCATAGACGAGCTCGACCGCAAAGGCCGTCTCCTCGCCGAGGCGCGAGGTGGCGGTGATCTTGAGTTCGACCTCGAAGGCCTCTTCGGCGACGCGCGTGCCGCCGACATTGATGTTGACCTCGATCTGCGGCTTGGCGCCCGGCTGGCTCAATCGCTGCAGGGTCTGCGCCGCCTTCGGATTCTCGAACGACAGATCCTTTACATATTGCGCGAGAATGGCGGCTTGCGGCGCATTGTTCTGGGCTGTCCCTCCGGCTTGCGAACCGGCACTGTTCTCACCCCCCGTCGCGCCGCTCTCCGTTGCGGTGGTCTCCGTCGCCGATGCCGGCTGCTTGTCGTCCTTTTCCTTGTCCGCCATGTCGGAAATTCCCTGCTTCCTGTCCATTGCTGTCCGTATCGTGGCCACCGGCCCGAATTCGCGCCGTTCGCTAGCACGAAGCCGGCCGTGAAACAACATCGAGAATCGTCACCTGCGGAGATCATCCTCCGGTCCGTAGAGGGGCGGCGGCGTCTCCTCGGCCCAGTAGTCAGCATCGACGATCACGTCGTGCTGACGAATACGAGCACGTCTCAGGAC
>RFKS01000072.1 GCA_003694205.1 Alphaproteobacteria bacterium
CCTCGGGACATACAGGCCAAGGCCCGCGCCGCCGTCGCGCATCTTGAGCAGTGGCGTGCCGAGGGGCGGGATGTGTCGGCGATCCTGCCCCGCATGCGGCGCGTCAAGACCCTCGGTGACGCCGGTCGTCTCGCCGAGGCCGACGCGCTGCTCGACGAGATTCTTGCCTGGTTTGCAAACGAGGACGGCACCGCCACTGGTCTTTTTGGCGACGATCGTGTCGTGCGCATCGTCGGCTATGAAGGGGATGCGATGGAACCCTTCGTCTCGCGCGACGGGCGCTACCTCTTTTTCAACAGCGCCGGCGGGCCGCGGTCGAAGGACATCTTCCTTGCCGAACGGATCGACGACGCGAGCTTTCGCTTTCTCGGACCGCTCGAAGGTGTGAACAGCGACGCCGTCGACGGGGTGCCCACGATGGATCGCGATGGTCGCTTCTATTTCGTCTCCACACGCGCCTACGGACCGGAGAGTCTCGCCACCGTCTATGGTGGACGCTTCACGGGCGGCCGGGTGGTTGACATCCGCCCCCATCCCGAGCTTGCGCAAGGTGAATTCGGCTGGCTCAACATGGATGTGGAAATCAGTGCCGACGGCAACACACTCTATGCCACGCAGACCTGGTTCGGCGACGGCGCGCCGCCGACACGGTCGCGCTTCTTCCATGCCCGTCGCGAGGGCGACCGGTTCATACCGCAGGCTGATTCGAAAGCCATCTTCGGCGCCCTCAACGGGACCGGCATCGTCTATGCGGCCGCCCTGTCCGCCGATGAGACCGAGATCTTCTTCACCCGGCTGGCACCGGCCGGAAAACCGGGGCCACGTCTTGCGACCATGCGCGCGGTGCGTCCGGATCGCACGGCCCCGTTCGGCCCGCCGGAGATCGTTGCCGCCATCACCGGCATTGCCGAAGCGCCGACCCTCGGCGAGGGCGGACGGCTGCTCTATTACCACAAGAAGAAGGGGCCGGACGGCCCCTTCGAGATCCATGTGCTGAGCCGCCGCGGCGACTGAGGGACGCTCAGGAAACGGGACCGGACGTCTCTTCCGGCGATGCGTCCCCGGCGTCACCGCTCGTGCCACCGCGCCGGGCGAGGCGGGCGGCCGCCTTCTGTACCGCCTCGTCGAGCTCCTGCTGCTTGCACAGGCCGAGCGCCACCGGATCCAGAGGACGGATATTCGCCATGTTCCAGTGCGTGCGCTCGCGAATCGCCTGGATCGTCGGCTTGGTTGTACCGACAAGGCGCGAGATCTGGGCGTCAGACAGCTCGGGATGATGGCGCAGCAGCCAAGCGATTGCATCCGGCTTGTCCTGGCGCTTCGAGACCGGCGTGTAGCGCGGTCCCTTGGTCCGCGTGGCCATCGGCTTCGCGCCTTCGGCGAGCCGGAGCTCGGCATCGGGGTCCGCCTCGCAGCGGCGGATCTCCTCCCAGGTGAGCTGCCCGTTGGTGGTCGGGTCGATGCCGACGATCGACTGCCCCACCGTGCCGTCCGCGATTCCCTGCACCTCGAGATCATGGAGGCCGCAAAATTTCGCGATCTGGCGGAAGGTCAGCGTCGTATTGTCGATCAGCCACACGGCGGTCGCCATCGGCATCAGGGGTTGCGTCATCATCGTCTCCACTTGAGCGCAAGATTGTGCTTGCCCGTCAACTAAACTGCCCGGCGGATGCAGGCAATGATTATCCGACCGCCGCGGCGCAGGGTGGCGGCCGATCGGGCGCTTCGCGCCGGCCGGTCAACCGTCGCGGAACGCGACGACGACGGGGACGCGGGCGGCTCGCAGGGCCGGAGGAATCCCGCCCAGAAGTCCGACCGCAATCGCCAGCAGGATGCCCTGGACCGCCACGAAGGGCGACATCTCGAAGCGGAACACGACCTGCGTGAAGCTACCACCGAGCGTCGAGGCGGTCATGTCCTGGAACAGGAGATAGGCCCCGACGGCACCGAGAAGTCCTCCTGCGGACGCGAGTATCAGGGATTCGACGAGCGTCCCGACAAAGGTGGCAAAACCGCCAAAGCCGATGGCGCGCAAGGTTCCGATCTCCCGCTGGCGCGCCGCCACCGAGGCGTACATGGTGTTGAGCGCGCCGGCAAGGGCGCCGAGCGCCATGGTTATGGCAATCGGCCAACCGATCGCCTTGATCACGGTGCTCAGCGCCTCGGCCTGTCGCGAGAGATAGACGCGTTCGCTTTGCGCCTGCAGTTTGAGACGGGGGTCCGCCTCGAGGAAGGCATTGAACGCGTCGATCGCGTCGGCGGACGTCAGACGCACGCGGTCGACCTGGTAGCTGGTGCCACGGTTGTACAGATTCTGTATGACCTGGGCATCGGCCCAGACTTCGGATTCGAAGACGGTTCCCCCGGCATCGAAAATGCCGACGACGGTCCACACGGTCTTGCCCAGCCGCACCTCCTGGCCAAGATCGAAGCCCGCAAATTCGCGCAGCACGCCGCTGCCGACGATGAGCTCGGTACGCCCCGGCTCGAACATCCGTCCGGCGACGAGGCGTATGTTGTCGCGCACCGCGAAAGCCTGGTCGCTGACACCGCGCAGGGGCACATTGACATCGGTGCCGCTCGACCTCTTGGTGCCATTGACGATGACATAGACCTCGGGGTCGGCGAGCGGGGTGCCGCCGCGTCTGGCCACCTGCGGCGCCTGAGCGATGATCCGTGTCTGGTCCAGGCTGACCACGCTGTTGAG
>RFKS01000073.1 GCA_003694205.1 Alphaproteobacteria bacterium
CGTCCCGCAGCCACTGCGGCACCCGCAGCCGCGGCACCTGCCGCCGCGCCCGGCGTCGAGGCGCCGGAATTCACGCCCCCCGCGGATGTGCCCTATGAGGAGATCAAGCTCTCGGGCATGCGTAAGGTGATCGCCAAACGCATGGCACAGTCGAAAAGCCATGTGCCGCACTTCTATCTCACCATCGACATCGCGCTCGATCGCCTGCTCGCCGAGCGCGCGCGGCTCAATGCCCGTCTCGCCGAGGCGGGCGTCAAGCTCTCGGTCAATGACTTTCTCATTCGCGCCGCGGCGCTGGCGCTCAAGAAGGTGCCGGCGGCGAACGCCATGTACGCCGGCGACAGGATGTACCGCTTCACGCGGCAGGACATCTCGGTCGCCGTCGCCGTCGAGGGCGGGCTCGTGACCCCGGTGATCCGCGATGCCGGGGCCAAGGGGCTTGCCGAGATCTCGCGCGAGATGAAGGCGCTGGCGGAAAAGGCGCGGGCCGGCAAGCTGCTGCCCGAGGAGTATCAGGGCGGCACCTTCTCGATTTCCAATCTCGGCATGTACGGGATTCGCGAGTTCGCCGCCGTCATCAACCCGCCGCAGGGTGCCATCCTCGCCGTCGGGGCGGGCGAGAAGCGGCCCGTCGTGGTCGACGACGCGGTCGCCATCCGCACCATGATGACGGTCACCCTCGCGGTCGATCACCGCGCCCTCGATGGCGCCATCGGGGCCGCGTTCCTCGCCGCCTTCAAGGGCTTTGTCGAGGACCCGATCACCATGCTGCTCTAGGCGGCGGCACGTACAGGAAAGGGGACCATGGCCGACAACGCCTTCGATCTCATCGTCATCGGTGCCGGACCGGGCGGCTATGTTGCGGCCATCCGGGCGGCGCAGCTCGGGCTCAGGACCGCGGTCATCGAGCGCGAACATCTCGGCGGCATCTGTCTCAACTGGGGCTGCATCCCGACCAAGGCGCTCTTGCGCAGCGCCGAGATCAAGCACTATCTCGATCATGCCGGCGATTTCGGACTGTCCGCCGGAGAGGTCTCCTTCGACCTCGGGAAGATCGTGAAACGCTCGCGGCAGGTCGCGGGCCAGCTCAATGCCGGTGTGAAGACGCTTCTCAAAAAGAGCAAGGTGACCACCATCATGGGCACCGCGCGGCTTGCCGGACGCGGCCGGGTCACCGTGCGCGACGCGGCGGGCAAGACGCAGACCCTCACGGCAAAGGATATCATCATCGCCACCGGCGCGCGGGCGCGCGAGCTGCCGCATCTCAAGGCAGACGGCAAGCGCATCTGGACTTACAAGCAGGCGATGGTGCCGGACAGCCTGCCCAAGCGCCTGCTCGTCGTCGGCTCGGGCGCCATCGGCGTCGAGTTCGCGAGCTTCTATCACGATCTCGGGGCGAAGGTGACCATCATCGAGGTGCTCGACCGCATCCTCCCCGTCGAGGATGCCGAGATCTCCGCCTTCGCGCAGAAGCAGTTCGAGAAACAGGGCATGCGCATCCTGACCTCCGCCTCCGTCGACAAGCTGGAGAGCAGGAGCGACGGCGTGCACGCCACCGTGAAGACCAAGGCCGGCAAGACGGAAACCCTCGCTGTCGACCGCGTCATTCTCGCCATCGGCATCACCGGCAATGTCGAGGATCTGGGGCTCGAGGAGGCCGGGGTGCGGATCGAGAAGGGCCACATCGTGGTCGACGCATGGGGCCATACCGGCGTCGACGGCCTGTGGGCCATCGGCGATGTTGCCGGCCCGCCCTGGCTTGCACATAAGGCAAGCCATGAGGGCGTGATCGCGGTCGAGAAGATCGCCGGGGTCAAGGGCCTGCACCCTCTCGATGTGCAACGCATCCCGGGCTGCACCTATTCGCGGCCGCAGGTGGCGTCGGTGGGGCTCAGCGAGGAGAAGGCGAAGGCGGCCGGCCACAAGCTGCGCGTCGGGCGCTTTCCCTTCATCGGCAATGGCAAGGCGATCGCCCTCGGCGAACCGGAGGGCTTCGTGAAGACCGTCTTCGATGCCGAAACGGGCGCGCTCCTCGGTGCCCACATGATCGGCGCCGAGGTCACCGAACTGATCCAGGGCTATGCCGTCGCCATGACGCTCGAGACCACCGAGGCCGAGCTCATGCACAGCGTCTTCCCTCACCCGACATTGAGCGAGATGATGCACGAGAGCGTGCTCGCCGCCTATGGCCGGGCGATCCATATCTGACAGCCACCACCCGCCAGGGAGCCACCGATGACAGACTTCTTTTCGCTCGCCGGCAAGACCGCGGTCATCACCGGCTCCTCGCGCGGCATCGGGCGCGCCATCGCCGAGGCGATGGCCGCCGCCGGCGCCCGTGTCGTCGTCTCCTCGCGAAAGGCGGAGGCGTGCGAGCCGGTGGCCGAGTCGATCCGGTCCGCCGGCGGCACGGCGACGGTGATCCCGTGCAACATCTCGCGCGAAGAGGACCGTGAGCGCCTGATCGCGGGCGCGCAGGAAGCGTTCGGGAGGGTCGACATCCTGGTGCTCAACGCCGCCTCGAATCCGGTCTACGGGCCGATGGCCGAGGTCTCCGACGAGGCCTTCGACAAGATCATCGCCAACAATGTGCGCGCCAACATGAAGCTGGCGCTGGCCACGATTCCTGAGATGGTCGCGCGCAAGGATGGTGCGGTGATCATCATTTCCTCGATCGCCGGCATGAGGGGCAGCCGCAATCTCGGCACCTATGCGATCTCGAAGGCGGCGGACTTTCAGCTCGCGCGCAATCTCGCGGTCGAATATTCGCGCCACAATGTGCGCATCAACTGCATTGCACCGGGGCTCATCAAGACCGATTTTGCGCGTGCGCTGTGGGAGGACGACCGCAACCGTGCCCTCGTCGAGCGCCTGACGCCTGCCGGACGCATTGGCGAGCCGCATGACATCGCCGGCATTGCCGTCTTCCTCGCCTCACCAGCGGCCCGTTTCGTCACCGGACAGACCATCGTCGCCGACGGCGGCGTCACCATCGCTGATGTCTTCTGAACCAATGTCCGGGTTTCGTACGCGTGCCGGGCGCCTTTAGCCTCCGTTCCCGGGGGCAATGTATTCGGGAGGGAGACGGTCCATGACCTCGTTACGCATTGTGGCGTTCCTCGCCATTGGCTTCACGCTGGCGCTTGCGCCTGTTCCGGCCGCGGCCCAGGACGAAGCGAAAGATGAAGCACCGAAGGCTCCGCCGAAGGGTTGCACCGGCCCCGGATTCGCAGACTTCGATTTCTGGCTCGGCGAATGGGACGTCTACCCGACCGCGAAGCCGGAGCAAAAGGTCGGGCACAACAGCATCAAGAAGCTCGACGGCGGGTGCGCCATATTCGAAAGCTGGCGCAATGTCCGCGGCGAACCCGGGCACAGCCTCAACTATTATGTTCCCGACAGCGGCAAGTGGCGCCAGATCTGGGTCTCGCTGCCCGGATACCGGATCGATATCAGCGGCGGCGCCGACAAGCCCGGCCACATGCAGCTCGAGGGCACGATCCTCTATTACGGGCGCGGTGAGGTGCCCTTCCGCGGCACCTGGACGGCGCAGGACGATGGCAGCGTGCGCCAGGTTTTCGAACAGTACGATCCCAAGGCGGAGAAATGGGGTCTGTGGTTCGACGGCACCTACCGGCGTAGCGGCAAGCCCTGAGACCGGCGCGCCGTCTCCTCGCCTTCCCTATCCTTTACCGTAAAGCGCCTCGGCGCGCGTCTCGAAGGCATGTACCATGCGGCTCACCGCCTCGGTAAAGACCGCGCCGACGAGGCGTTCGAACAGCGCACTCCTGAACTCGAAATCGACGGCGAAGTCGATCGCGCAGCCGCCGCCCTCGACGGCGTGAAACAGCCACTCATTGTGCAGATAGCGGAGCGGTCCGCGGATATAGTCGACCGTGATCCTGTGCGGCCGCTCGAGCCGGACGCGTGACGTGAAGCGCTCCTTGAACACCTTGAAGCCGACGATCAGATCGGCATCGAAGCCGTCCGGACACCGGCCATAGACGCGCGCCGACACGAGCCAGGGCAGGAACTCGGGGTAGCGCTCGACATCGGCGACGAGGTCGAACATCTGCTCCGGACTGTAGGGAAGATATTTCCGTTCCTGATGATGCGGCACCGCGGCGACGCCCTCTCTTCCTGTTGGCGCCATGGCCGTCTACGGATTGCGACGCCCGAGGTCAAGGTCCGGTCAGGGGACGCGACCCGCCTCATAGCGCCGGCGCACCGCCTGCCCGGATTCGACCAGCCGACGCGCCGCCGCACGGTCGCCGCGCTCAAGCGCAGCCGCAAGATCGTCGAGACAGGCGCGCAGGGCACCGATCGCCTCGAGAACATGCGCGCGGTTGGCGCCGAGAATATCGGCCCACATGTCGGGGTCGGAGGCAGCGAGACGGGTCATGTCGTCGAGCCCGCGGCCGGAGAGAGCGAACAGCGACTCGCCCCAGGCATCGGCCCGCTGGCCAAGAACGGACGCCAGCGCGCTGGCGGCAACCTGCGGCAGATGGCTCGTCCAGGCGAGCGCGGCGTCATGTACATCGGCCGGCATCTCCCGCGTCTCGGCACCGACTGCGTGCCAAAGCGCCCGGATGCGCTCCACCGCCTCACGTGGTGTCTCCGTC
>RFKS01000074.1 GCA_003694205.1 Alphaproteobacteria bacterium
CTCGACCGCGGCGGCATGGCCCGAGACAACCACCTGGCCCGGTGCGTTGTCGTTCGCCGCGGCGCAGACGGCGTCGCCGCCGGCGGCCTCGTGGGCGATCTCCTCGACAGCTTCGATGTCGAGACCGAGAATGGCGGCCATCGCGCCCTCGCCGACCGGAACGGCGCGCTGCATGGCGAGACCACGCCGCTTGAGTAGACGCGCCGTATCGGCAAGCGAGAAGGCCCCCGCCGCGCAAAGGGCCGAATACTCGCCAAGTGAATGACCGGCGACGTGGCTGGCCAGCCTTTCCACATTGTAGCCCTCGGCGGCCAGCGTGCGTACCACCGCGAGCGACACAGCCATCAGCGCCGGCTGCGCGTTTTCGGTCAGGCGCAGCTCCTCCTCGGGTCCCTCGAACATGAGCCGCGAGAGCGATTGCGACAGGGCGTCGTCGACCTCCTCGAAGACCTCGCGTGCCGTCGCAAAGACCTCCGCCAACTCCTTGCCCATACCGACCTTCTGGCTTCCCTGCCCGGGAAAGACGAGTGCCCGGCTCATGCGATCCTCCCATCTGCGATCAGGGGCGCGTGGGGCCGGGGATAGCGGCTTGCCGGAAAGAAGGCAAGCGGGGCCATGATGCAAGGCTCCGATCCCCCTTGCACGCGACGGCATTGGGCGCTATAGAGCGGCGCGCCTGAGCCGGGGTGCGTGATCCCGGCTTGTTTCGTTGAAGAGGGCCGGAGACGCCGGAGCATCGCGCCCGGTGGACGATCGGCAAGGAGCAAGAGATGCCCTATTACGAGCATGTCTTCATCGCGCGCCAGGATGTGAGCGCGGCGCAGGTGGAGACGCTGACCAACGATCTGACGAAGATCATCGAGGACGGCGGCGGACGGGTCGCCAAGAACGAATATTGGGGTCTGCGCCCCCTCGCCTATCGCATCAAGAAGAATCGCAAGGGGCATTATGTGCTCCTCAATATCGATGCGCCGCCGGCGGCGATCAGCGAGATGGAGCGGCAGGCCCGTCTCAATGAGGACATCATCCGTTTCATGACCGTGCGCGTCGACGAGCTCGAGGAAGGCCCGTCAATCTTCATGCGCGCCAAGGCTGAGCGCGGCGACCGCCGTGGCGGCCGTCGCGAGAGGAGGGACTGATCATGGCCGCACCCTCACGCCGTCCCTTTTTCCGTCGCCGCAAGAGCTGCCCGTTCTCGGGGCCGAATGCGCCGAAAATCGACTACAAGGACGTGAAGCTTCTGCAGCGATTCATCTCCGAGCGCGGCAAGATCGTGCCCGCCCGCATCACCGCCGTCTCGGCGAAAAAGCAGCGCGAGCTTGCACGGGCAATCAAGCGGGCGCGCAATCTCGCCCTCCTGCCCTTTATCGTGAAATAGGGGGATCGCGCCATGGAACTCATCCTTCTCGAACGCGTTCCCCATCTCGGGCAGATGGGCGACATCGTCAACGTCAAGCCCGGCTATGCGCGCAACTATCTGCTGCCGCAGAAAAAGGCCCTGCGCGCGACGGAGGAAAACCGGAAGTTTTTCGAAGCCCAGCGCAAGGAAATCGAGGCGCAGAATCTGAAGCGCCGCCAGGAGGCCGAAGCCGTGGCGGCGAAGATGGAAGGGCTGCGTCTCGTGCTCGTGCGCCAGGCCGGTGAATCGGGCCAGCTCTATGGCTCCGCCAGCGCCCGCGACATCGCGGAGAGCCTGAAGGAGGCCGGATACACGGTGGGTCGCTCGCAGGTCGAGCTCAGCCGCCCGATCAAGGAGATCGGCATTCACGAGGTGAAGGTGCGGCTCCACCCCGAGGTGGCCCTCCTCATCAAGGTGAATGTCGCCCGCTCCGAGGCCGAGGCCGAGCAGCAATGGACAATTGGCGGTGCCGTGCCGAGCGAGCCCGGAGAAGCCGAAGCCGCGGCCGAAGCGGCTGAAGCGGCCGAGGAAGAGGTGGTCGACGCCGACAAGCTCGTCGCCGACCTGCTCGAGGAAAGTGCCCGTGCGGGCGTGGCGACATCGGCATCCGATGACGATGCGCCGGACGCCGGAGCTGCAGACGCTGCGGACTGAGCATCGCCCGCGACTGGATTGCTCCTGATCGCGATTCCGCACAAGGCGATCTCCCGGTGGAGATCGCCTTGTTTCTTCCGGCCGAGCGGGCGTCGCCACCTTCAATTGCTTTGCCAGACGTCGGTAACGGGTCCATAATTGCCCCGTCCTTCCGGAGCGAAGGAGGGTGCGATGGGCCTCGACACCATGCTTCGCCGGATCGTTCGCGAGGGCGACCTCGTCGTTCGTGACTGGCGTGGGCGCGAACGTCGCTATGGCGACGGATGCGGCGACAGGGTCGCCATTCATATCCGCGACCGTGCAACGGCGTGGCGGCTCCTGCTCAACCCCGAAATGGCGCTCGGCGAAGCCTATATGAATGGCGGGCTCGTAGTCACACAAGGCGACATCCGCGACCTCCTCGACCTGCTCATCCGCAATCTCGGACCCGGCCGGGTTCCCGACCACTGGCTGCAACATCTGCTCGCGGGTGCGCGGCATATGCTGCGGACGATCACGAGCTGGAACCCGATGCCGCGGGCGCGGCGCAATGTGGCGCATCACTATGATCTGTCGGACGAGCTCTATGAGCTCTTTCTCGATGCCGACAAACAGTATTCCTGCGCCTATTTTGAGCGCGAGGGCGATAGCCTCGAGCGGGCGCAGGAGCAGAAGAAGCGCCACATCGCGGCCAAGCTGCTCATCGAGCCGGGCATGCGCGTGCTCGACATCGGCTGCGGCTGGGGCGGCATGGCGCTCTATCTCGCCCGGCGCTGCGGCGCCCGCGTGGTCGGCATCACGCTGTCCGAACACCAGGCCGCGATCGCCCGCCGCCGCGCTGCCGAGGCGGGACTCGAGGGCCAGATCGAGATTCGCCTCGAGGACTACCGCACCGTCGATGGCGAATTTGATCGCATCGTCTCGGTCGGCATGTTCGAACATGTCGGCCTCAAGGATTACGGGCGCTTCTTTCACGCCCTGCGCGACCGGCTGAGCGATCGCGGCATCGCCCTCGTCCACAGCATCATCCGCATGACCGGCCCGGCGGCGACCAATCCCTGGATTGCCAAATACATTTTCCCCGGCGGCTATATCCCGGCCTCGAGCGAGGTCCTGCCCGCGGTCGAGCGCTCGGGCCTCCTGCTCACCGATCTCGAGGTCTGGCGCCTGCACTATGCCGAGACGCTGAAGCATTGGCGGTCACGCTTTCGCGCCGCCTGGGAGCGCGCGGCGGCGCTCTACGACGAGCGCTTCTGCCGCATGTGGGATTTCTATCTCGCCTCCTCGGAAACCGCCTTCCGCCGCGGCGGCATGGCGGTCGGGCAGTACCAGCTCGCCCTGAGCCCGGACGCGGTACCGCTACGCCGCGACTATATCGCGGACTTCAAGAACGCCCACCCGGTCGAGGCAAACTGAGCTACCCGCCGGCGCCGACGCTCAGCAGCAGCTGCCGACCTCCTTGCGCGGCTCGCCGCCCGGTGCCGTGCAGTCGAAGGGCCCGTAATGCACCGAGCGGTCGCCCTCGACCCGGAAATGCGGTCGGTAGCGTGTGTCCTCAAGCATCATCGCCGTGTTTCCGCACACCGGCAGCGGCAGCCCGGTCCGGAACAGATGATGGTCATCGAGCGCGAATTCGTGCGGATGTTCCGGGATCGTTCCCTTGTACCAGGCAACCTGACCGTAATTCTCACAAATATCTTCAAGTGGCAGCCGGAAGGCCCTGATCGTCATCGAATAAAAGTCTATCATCCCCGCCTTGCGCCGGATCTCCTCATCCTCGAGCGCGACCGGGCTACGGCTCAGGATGCGGTAGTCGAGACAACCGACGCGGCGCATCAGGCGCCGGAAATCCTCGGTGTAAAGCGCGCCGCCCAGGCATTCGCCGACGAGCACGCGGTCGCGGGCCAGGGCCTCGGGGATGCGCCGGCCGGCAAAGATATCGGAAAACAGAAGCTCGCCGCCGGGCCTGAGGACGCGGAAGATCTCCGAGAACACGCGCTCCTTGTCCGATGACAGGTTGATGACGCAGTTCGAGACCACGACATCAAAGCTCGCATCCGCGAGCCCGAGCGCCGCGAGATCCTCGATATAGCCCTTGAGGAAGCGGACATTGGGGACCTCGTAGCCGAAGCGGTCCATGTGCCAGGCGACATGATGATTGGCGACATGAAGCTGCTCGTCGGTCATGTCGACGCCGACGACCTCTCCCTCGGGGCCGACGAGTTGCGAGAGCAGGAAGGAATCCCGCCCGCTGCCGCAGCCGAGGTCGAGCACCCGCGCGCCTTCGAGAAGCGGCGGAATGGGCGAGCCGCAGCCGTAGAAGCGGTCGCGCACCACGGGGTGGATATTGTCGAGCAACCGCGCGAGATGGCGCGGCATGGCCTCCACCGGACAACAGGCACTGGTCTTGAGGTCGGCGCTCGACTGCAGTTCCTGGCCGTAATACGCCTTGACGGTGTCCTCGTTGGCGAAACTCATCAACATTCCTCGACTGTACATTCCACGATCTTCGATCATGTAGCGGCGCGCCGGTTCCCGGGCAAGATCGCTCAAGTCCTTCTCCGATCACCTTTTCTTGACCGGCTCCCGATCCCGGTACTCGCCAGCCCAAAGGGTGCCTGCTAGAATGGTGTCCAGACCGTCGTCATCCGCAGCAGGCGTCAACCGGGATGGACAACCCCTTCATCGCGCTCGGCTCCGTTCTCGCCGTTGCCCTTCTCGTCCTCCTCAACTGGTGGCTGGGCGGCTGGCGGCAAGCACGGATCGAAGACGGCGGTTTCGCCGCCAAACGCTACCGTACCGACTTCTGGAACGACGAGATTCATGAGGTCGCGGTCGACGCGGACGGCCGCGCCGCGCTCATCGCGATCGCCGGACCGGGACCGGCGGCGGGACTTGTCGTCGCCCATGGCGATGCCTTCGTCACCCGCCGCCTTGTCCCGGTCCGGCGATCGCGATGAGCGCGGCGCGGCGGTCCGCGTCGACCGCGACCTCATGAATCTCGTCGTTCCAGAAG
>RFKS01000075.1 GCA_003694205.1 Alphaproteobacteria bacterium
CACTGAGACTGCCCTTCTTGGGATAGAGATTGAACAGCTTGGCGGCGTTTGTGGAGGTGACGGCGACGAACTCCTCGCGCGTCAGGCGGCCGGTGCCGACGCCGTGCGTCCACAGTACGGCGAGCCGGTCCTCGACGCCGCCGGTGCCGTTCGGGATCTTTGTGAAGTCGTCACGCCCCATGGCCTTCTGGTCGGCGCAGAAGCAGCAATGATCGGTCGCCGTCGTCTGCAGGTCGCCCGCCTGCAGGCCGAGCCACAGTGCCGCCTGATGCTCCTTCGGGCGGAAGGGCGGCGACATGACGTGCGCGGCGGCGAATTCGAAATCGGGATTGCGATAGACCGAGTCGTCGATGAGCAGATGACCGGCGAGACACTCGCCATGCACGCGCAGGCCGCGCCGGCGGGCGGCGCTGATCTGCTCGAGCGCATCCTTCGCCGAGACATGGACGATGTAAAGGGGCACGCCGATGGTCTCGGCGAAGCGGATCGCGCGGTGCGCCGCCTCGCCCTCGGCCGCCGGCGGGCGCGAGAGCGGATGGCCCTCGGGCCCGGCAATTCCCTCCTCGAGAAGCTTCTTCTGGAGCTGCCAGACGAGCTCGCCATTCTCCGCATGCACGGTCGGCATGGCGCCGAGCTCGAGCGCTCGCGAGAAGCTCAGATAGAGGATGTCGTCGGTCGCCATGATGGCGTTCTTGTAGGCCATGAAGTGCTTGAAGCTGTTGACGCCCTCCTCACGCACCAGCGTGCCCATGTCGGCGTGGACGCTGTCGTCCCACCAGGTGACCGCGACGTGGAAGCTGTAGTCGCTCGCCGCCTTCTCGGCCCAGCCGCGCCAGGTGCGATAGGCGTCCATCAGCTTCTGCCCCGGATCGGGGATGACGAAGTCGATGATCATCGTCGTACCGCCAGCCATTGCTGCCGCGGTGCCGGTGAAGAAATCCTCGGAAGCCACGGTCCCCATGAAGGGAAGCTGCATGTGGGTGTGCGGGTCGATGCCGCCCGGCATCACATAGCAGCCGCCGGCGTCGATGACCTCCGCGCCCGCCGGCGCCTCGAGATTGTCGCCGATCGCTTCGATCACGCCGTTGGCGCAATAGAGATCGCCGCGGAAACTGCGATCCGCGGTGACCAGCGTTCCGCCCCGGATGAGAATGGACATGGCCTTGACCCTCCTTAAGAGATCGGCGGCGCGGAGCTGCGTCGCGCAAGAACAAGATAGACGATGGCGGCGGTGAAGGCACCGACGAACCAGGCGTAGCCGTATAGCGTGTCGAAGATCGCCGGCACCTCGGAGAGCACGGCCGTCTGATGGAGGAAGCCGGGTAGGCTCGGCAGCACGCCGAGCACGAAGGCGGCGAGCCCGGCGCGGTTCCAGCCGCCGTGGCGCGCATAGGGTCCGTCGGTGCGGAAAAGGGCGTCGACATCGAGCCGCGTCTTCTGCACGAAAAAATAATCGGCGATGAGAATGCCCGCGATGGGACCGAGCAGCGCCGAATAGCCGACGAGCCAGGTGACGATATAGTCGCCGGCGGTGGCCATCAGCTTCCACGGGAACATGGCGATGCCAAGCGCCGCGGTGATGTAGCCACCGGTGCGGAAGCTGATCCGTCCCGGCGCGAGATTTGAAAAGCCATAGGCCGGCGCCACCACGTTCGCCGCGAGATTGGTGGTCAGCGTGGCGAGAATGAGGAAGGCCAGCGCGACGATGACCCCGACCCCGCCCATACGCGCGGCGAGATCGATCGGATTGGCGATCGCCTCGCCATAGATGACGACGCTCGCCGAGGTCACCGCGGCGGCGATGAAGGTGAAAAGCGCCATCGGGATCGGCAGGCCGAGCGCCTGACCGATGAGTTGATCCTTCTGCGAGCGGGCGAAGCGCGTGAAATCGGGAATGTTGAGCGCCATCGTCGCCCAGAAGCCGACCATCGCGGTGAGACTGACGAAAAAGACGGGCCAGAACTGCCCCTCCTTCGCGCCGCCGGGCACGAAGGCTGAGGGCGCTTCCAGCATGGGGCCGAAGCCGCCCGCCTTGACATAGGCCCAGACGAGCAGCGCAAGCCCCATGGCCAACAGGACCGGGGCGGCCAGTGTCTCGAGCCAGCGGATGGAATCGGTGCCGTTGCGGATGAAGTAGAGATGCAGCGCCCAGAAGGCGACGAAGCACAGGGTCTGCGCGAGATCGATGTCGAGAACGGGCAGGGGGGTGCCGCGGAAGGCGTCACCGGTCAGCGCATTCAGGATGACATAGATCGCCGAGCCGCCGACCCAGGTGTTGATGCCGAACCAGCCGCAGGCCACAAGCCCGCGCGCGATCGCCGGAATCTTGGCACCTTCGGTCCCGAAGGATGAGCGCAGGAGCACCGGGAAGGGCACGCCGTGCCTGGCGCCGGCATGGCCGATCAGCACCATGGGAATGAGGACGATGACATTGCCGAGGAAGACGGTGAGCACCGCCTGCCACCAGTTCATGCCCTGCGCAATGAGCCCGCCGGCAAGCAGATAGGTCGGCACGCACACGACCATCGCCACCCACAGGGCGGCATAGGCCTTCCAGTCCCAGGTCCGCGCCGCGCGATCGGTGGGCGCAAGATCGGCATTCGAGAGCGTGTCAGCGCCGCATGTCCCGACCGCCTCGTCGGCCGTTGCCTCGACCGTCTCCTGCATGCCTATCTCATTGAACCTCCGTCAGGATGCCATACGTCTCCGGCCGCCGGTCGCGGAAGAACTGCCACAGATTGCGCACCTCCTTCACCATGTCCATGTCCATATCATGGATCAGGAGCTCATCGGAATCGCGGCTCGCGATGGCCTCGATCTGGCCGCGCGGATTGACGAAATAGCTCTGGCCATAGAACTCGCCGATGTTCCACGGCTCCTCACGGCCGACGCGGTTGATGGCGCCGATATAGCAGCCGTTCGCCACCGCCGCCGCGGGCTGCTCGAGTTTCCACAGATATTCCGATAGCCCGGCTACCGTCGCCGAGGGATTGACGATGTATTCCGCGCCGTTCAGGGCCAGCGCGCGCCAGCCCTCGGGGAAATGGCGGTCGTAGCAGATGTAGACGCCGAGCTTGCAGTAGCGGGTGTGAAAGACCGGCCAGTCAGATCCGCCTGGCTTGAAAAAGAATTTTTCCCAAAACCCGGCCACCTGCGGAATGTGGGTCTTTCGGTACTTGCCGAGATAGCTGCCGTCGGCATCGATCACCGCTGCGGTGTTGTAATAGACGCCAGCGACCTCGTCGGCCTCGTAGATCGGCACCACGATGACCATCTGGTGCTTTTTCGCCAGCTCCTGCATGAGCCGCGTCGTCGGGCCATCAGGAATCGCTTCCGCCGCGCCGTACCACTTCGTGTCCTGGCTCGGGCAGAAATAGGGTTGCGTGAAGACCTCCTGAAAGCAGAGGACCTGCACCCCTTCCTTGCCCGCCTTTTCGATGAGCGGCAAATGGGCGTCGATCATCGCCTGCCGGATGGTTTCGGGATTGGCGCTTGTCGGGGCCTTGAGGCCCATCTGGATAAGACCGCCGCGCAGTTTCGCCATCGATTCGTACTCCTTCGCGTCCGTTTCGTATCAGCCGAGGCTGGGAAAGGTGAATTGCGCTCCCGACCGGATACCCGTCGGCCAGCGCGTCGAGACCGTCTTGAGCCGCGTGTAGAAATGCACGGCCTCGGGGCCGTAGATGCCGTGCGCCCCGAAGAGCGAGCGCTTCCAGCCGCCGAAGCTGTGATGCCCCACCGGCACCGGGATCGGCACATTGACACCGACCATGCCGACCTTGATGCGGGCCGCGAAATCGCGTGCCGCATCGCCGTCGCGGGTGAAGATCGCGGTGCCGTTGGCATAGGGGTTGTTGTGGATGAGCTCCACGGCCTCGTCATAGCTCTTCGTGCGCACCATGGAGAGGACGGGGCCGAAGATCTCTTCGCGATAGACGGTCATCTCGGGCGTCACGCGATCGAGCAGCGTGCCGCCGAGCCAGAAGCCGCCCTCATATCCCTGCAGCGTCAGCCCGCGGCCATCGACCACGGCCTCGGCGCCTTCCTCGATGCCCTTGCCGATCAGTCCGGCGACGCGGTCGCGGTGCGCGGCGGTGATG
>RFKS01000076.1 GCA_003694205.1 Alphaproteobacteria bacterium
CGGCAACCTGTTGCGCGATCTTGAGCGCGGCAAGGGCCGGCTGGCGCTGTCGATGACCGACGAGTCGGCTTTCGAGATCGGCAGGAATATCGCCACCACGCCGGGCAAGGTGGTGTTCGAGAACGACCTCTTCCAGCTCATCCAGTATGCGCCGGCGACCGAGACGGTCTGCGAGCGTCCGCTCCTCATCTTTCCGCCGTGGATCAACAAGTTCTACATCCTCGATCTGACGCCGGAGAAAAGCTTCGTCAGGTGGTGCGTCGCCCACGGGCTCACCGTCTTCATGGTCTCGTGGGTCAATCCCGACGAGCGCTATCGCGACAAGAGCCTCGACGACTATCTGCGGGACGGGCAAGTGCGTGCGCTCGAGGTGGTGGAGGACATCACCGGCGCCAGCGGCGTCAACGTGATTGGCTACTGCGTCGCCGGCACGCTGCTTGCCGCGACACTCGCCTGGCTCCATGCCCGCAATGAGGCGGCACGTGTCCGTTCCGCGACCTTTCTCACCACGCAGGTCGATTTCTCCGAGGCCGGCGAACTCAAGGTCTTCGTCGATCCGGCGCAGCTCGATGCACTCGTCGCGCGCATGAATGAGAAGGGCTATCTCGACGCCGATGCCATGTTCATGACCTTCAACCTGTTGCGGGCAAACGACCTCATCTGGTCTTTCGTCGTCAACAACTATCTGCTCGGCAAGGACCCGCCGCCCTTCGACCTCCTTTACTGGAACGCGGATTCGACCAATCAACCGGCCCGCATGCACGCCCAGTATCTGCGCTCGATGTATGTCGAGAACGCACTTGTGCGGCCCGGCGCGATGCGGCTCGCCGGCGAGCCGATCGACCTCCATCGGGTGGCAACGCCGAGTTATATCCAGGCCGGGCGCGAGGATCACATCGCGCCGCCGCAGTCGGTCTACCGGATGACGCAGATTCTCGCCGGACCGAAGCGCTTCGTGCTCGCCGGTTCCGGGCATATCGCCGGGGTCGTCAACCCGCCGGCGGCCAACAAGTACCAGTACTGGACGCGCACGGGTCGCCTGCCGAAAAGCTACGAGCGCTTTCTCGAGGGCGCGAGGGAGCACAAGGGATCCTGGTGGCCGGACTGGCTCCGCTGGTTGCGCCGTCACAGCGGCGCGCAGGTGCCGGCGCGCGCGCCGGGTTCGGAGCGCTACCCGCCGATCGAGGACGCGCCCGGCCGCTATGTCAAGGTTCGCGCGCGCTAGGGCGCCGGCGTGACGATTCAATTTTCAAAAAAGGAACTATATTTCAATGTGTTATGATGTCTTCTCCGGTCCTTGACACACCCCGGGGCAGTCACTATGGTGCCGCTGCCTTGCGGCGGTCGGATCGTCCGTTCGCGGGGCGACCGTCCTGACCGCCGGTGGCAGCGGACGCTTCAGCGACAGATTGCGATGGATGACAGGGACAAGGCGTCGTCACCCGCATCGTTCGAGGAGCGTCTCAAGCGGGCCCGGGAACGGGGCAAGGGCCCCGAGGGTGGTGGTTCGGGACAACGGAGCGATCTCGGCATGGCCATGCGAATGAGCCTCGAGATCGTGACGGGCGTCGCTGCCGGCGGGCTGATCGGCTGGGGTTTCGATCAGTGGTTGGGAACGGCGCCCTGGTTTCTTCTCGCCTTCGTGCTTCTCGGGGCCATGGCGGGGATACGCAATGTGATTCGCATCGCCGCCGAGGTCGAGCGCGGCAGCGATGACGTGAAGGACGAAAATGGCGCAAGCGGGAGAAATGGGTCCCGCAGCGACGAGCGGGACCAGTAGAACGGGGCAGGGGCCGGACCGTGGCAAATCCTCTTGAGCAGTTCGAAGTCGTACGCGCGGTCCCGATCGAGATCGCGGGAATTGACGCCTCCATCACGAATGCCTCGATCTGGATGCTGATCGTGGTCACTTCCATGACCCTGTTCCTCGTTGGCGGCATGCGGCGCCGGGCGCTGGTGCCGGGGCGCTGGCAATCGATGGTGGAGCTCTCCTACGAGTTCGTGGCGAACATGGTGCGGGAGAATGTGGGCACCGGTGGACGCGCCTATTTCCCCTTTGTTTTTACGCTCTTCATGTTCATTCTCGGCGCCAATGTCACGGGCCTCATTCCCGGTGCGTTCACCGTGACGAGCCACCTCGCTGTGACCTTTGCCTTTGCCGCCCTCATCTTTCTCGGGGTCATCGTCATCGGCTTTGCACGCCACGGGCTCAAGTTCCTGACCCTGTTCGTCGCGCCGGGCACGCCGGCCGCCTTCCTGGCCCTGATCGTGCCTCTGGAGGTCATTTCCTTCTGCACGCGCCCGATCACACACAGCGTTCGACTATTCGCCAACATGACGGCAGGGCATATTCTGCTCAAGGTGTTCGGCGGCTTTATCGTCAGTCTTGGGGCGGCCGGTGGAGTTCTTGCTGCCGTCGGGATTTTCCCGCTCGTGTTTAATGTGGCCCTGACCGCGCTTGAGCTTCTGGTCGCGGTCATTCAGGCCTATGTCTTTGCCATTCTCACCTGCGTCTATCTCAATGACGCGGTCAATCTCAGCCACTGACCCCAACTCCCGAACGGGACAAGCACAGGAAAGGACGTTCCATGGAAGCTGAAGCGGCAAAACTGATCGGCGCGGGTCTCGCGACCGTCGGCATGGGCGGCGCCGGCATCGGCCTCGGCCTCATCTTTGGCAACTATCTCTCGGGCGCAATGCGCAACCCGGCGGCTGCCGACAAGCAGCGTGGCAATCTGATGTTCGGCTTCGCGGTGACCGAGGCGCTCGGCATCTTCTCCTTCCTCATCGCCCTCATGCTGCTCTTCGTCGAACTCTAGGAGCAGCGGCGGGCCTGACTCGGAGCACTGCCGATGCCGCAATTCGACCCCAATGTCATCGAGCCGCAACTCGTCTGGCTGGTGATCAGCTTCGGCCTGTTCTATTTCCTGATGGCCCGCCTCGCGCTGCCGCGCATCTCCGGCGTGCTGCAGGAGCGCGTCGAGCGTGTGGCCGACGATCTCGACCAGGCGGAGGTCCTCAAGCGCGAAAGCGATGAAGTGCGCGAAGCGCGCGAGGCGACGCTTGCAGAGGCGCGGGCGGCAGCAGCAAGGAAGGTCGCCGAGGCGACGGCGCGGGCGCGCGCCGATGCGGAAGCGAGCCTCGCCGCGCTCGATGCGAAACTGGCGCAGGAAACTGCCACCGCCACAGCACGCATCGCCGAAGAACAGGCCGCCGCAAGGCGGGAGATCGATCGCGTCGCTGCCGAGGGTTGCCGCGAGATCGTGAAAAAGCTCGTCGGTGAGGCGGTGGCCGCCTCGGTGACGCACAAGGCGGTGGAAGACGCCGTGGCGTCGCTCCGTCGAGGGGAGGCCTGATCATGCTGGGCGTACTGGCCGCATTCTCCGGCGCCGCGGGTGAGGCGGCAGCACATGCAAGCGAGCATGGCGAAACCTTTCTCGGCCTCGGTGCCGAGGGATGGGTCGCGGCCGCCTTTTTCCTCTTCCTCGGCGTGCTCGTGTGGGTCGGCGCCCATCGCTTCATTTCGCAGGCGCTTGACGCGCGGGCGGAGAAGATCCGCGCCGAGCTGGACGAGGCGCGCAGCCTCAAGGAGGAAGCGCAGGAAATGCTGGCCCGCCTGCAACGCGAGCAGCGCCAGGCGAAGCGCGATGCGGAAGCCATCATCGCGCAGGCGGAGGAAGATGCCCGCCTTCTTCTGAGCGAAGCGAAAAAGCAGATCGAGCAGATCAGCGAGCGGCGCCGCCTTGCCGCGGAACAGAAGATCGCGCAGGCGAAGGAGCAGGCACTCGGTGCCCTACGCGCCGAGGCCGCGACGCTGGCAGCGACCGCCGCCCGGCAACTCATCCACGACCTGCTCGAGGGCGAGAAAGGGGTCGCCCTCATCGACGCGACGATCGCGGAGATCGCGGCGAATCGCCCGCATTAGGGGCGGCAGGCCGGCACGCACGCGCATCCTGCCGGCTCGAGCCTGCCGGGGTGTCAGCATCCACCCGGCGCATGCGGCACCACGGACGTGTTCGATGGGCACGGCTTCGCGATCGCCTTTTCCTACAGGAATGCGCTTTTTTCTGTAACGCGTCGGTGCCAGTATCGTCTCTCCCTTGAGAGCCTGCGGCAGCGCAGGCGCCCAACCACCGTCCCGGACCACGGGGCGGCGCTCTTGCAGAGGGGGCGGAAGGTTTGAGGATGAGACGCCGTCGCGGCAAGCCGGCACCTTTTACGGCCATGCTCATGGCCATGCTGATCGCGCTCCTTGCGAGCGCGCCGGCGCTGGCCGCGAGCGGTCTGTGTGCCGGCGCCTGCGGGGGAATGACGCACCCGGCGGCTATGGCGCCGACAGCGGATTCGCATATCGCCGGCGTGTTGGACCGGGATGCGGGGTCGCCCCCCGCGGATACCGGTTGCGCACTGGATTGCTGCACGTTTTGTGCGCCAGTTGTCCTCAGTGCACCATATCTGCCGAACGGCGAGCGTATCGCGTTTGCTCCTTTCGCCTTGCCGGCGCGCTCGGCCGACAGCCTCCGCAACACCCCCACCCTGCCACCGCCTCGCCAAAGCGCCTGAGTCCCGTTCGCCGGCGGTGGGTCGCGACATGACCCTCTGCTGCTTCGATGGAACGCAGTTCTGCGCGAGGCTTTTCGATGAAAATCCCATGTCTGATCGGCGCCGTCCTCGGCGTCGCCATCCACGC
>RFKS01000077.1 GCA_003694205.1 Alphaproteobacteria bacterium
GGCGGCGCCGCCGAGGCCCTCGACCACCTGCATCACCGAGGACTCGAAGCGGTCGGCGAGCTTGAGCATCTCCTCGCGACGCTTCCTGCGCTCTTCTTCCTCGCGCTCGGCCTCGCGGCGGCGCTGCGCCTCCTCGCGCTCGCGCTCGAGCCGTTCGGCCTCCTCGCGTTCCCTGCGCTGGCGCTCCTCGGCCTCGCGCTGGGCCTCCTCGAGCCGAATCTTCTCGATCGCGTTCTCCTTGAAGACCTGGACGCTTTTCGCCATGGCGCCGATCTCGTCGGTTCGCTCGAGCCCGCGCACCTCGACCTCGAGATTGCCCTCCGAGAGATCCTGCATGGTGCGGCTGAGATCGATCGTCGGCTTGACGATGCGGCGCACCACGAACCACACCGAGATCGCACCGACGGTAAGCGTCAGAACGAGAATAAAGACGCTGCGCCAGAAGGCGGCGGATGCGGCGGCCTCGTTGCTTGCGGCGATCTCGCTTGAAAGTTCGCTCGCGCGGTCGGCGAGAGCCTGGACGGGGGCGAGGGCTTCGGTCGCCTTCTGCACCCACTGAAGTGCGGTATAAGGATAGGGCTCCTCGACCTCCGCCGCGGCATAGACCTCGTCGCGGACATAGCTGAAGTCGCCGAAATACTTGTCACGCACCTCCTGCAGCATGTCGCGGAGCTCGCTCGGCAGGAGGTCGGACGCGATCAGCTTCTGGGCGTCCGCCCAAGCCGCCTCGACATGGCCCGTATAGTTGGAGACAACCTGCAGCTTCAGGCTCGACAACGGCCGTCCCGAGGCCATGGTCTCGCCAACGGTTGCCCAGTCGCGGGCGGCATATTCCTGCATCTGCCAGAGCAGATATTTGAGCTGGCCGCTGGCCGCAATCTCGGGCTGTGAGGCCGGGAAGGCATAGCTCACGCCGAGCCGCAGGTCGCGCAGGCGCTCGATGAGATCGCTGAGCGCCGAGAAGACCTTGCGGCTGAGCCGGGCCGGTCGGTCAGCAGCCGCGACAGCGATCGCCGAATCGACTTCACCGCGAAGAGCCATATAGGCCTCATGAGCCTCGTCCACCGCCTTGAGAAGCTCGTCCTTTCTCGCAAAATCGGGCAGCGCCGCGATATGATCGCGTGCATCCTTGTAAACGGCGTCGAAGCGCTTCTGATTTTCGCGTACGAGGTCGCGGAAGGCGCCATCGGGCACATCGGGGAAACCGAGCGCGGTGTCTGCAACACCGCGTTCGTCGGCAAGGGCGTTCTGGGCCCGCGTGATCTCGTCGACGGCCCCGTTGATGGCCACCTGCAACTGTGCGTCGCTCTCCTCCTTACGGGCGTCGAGCGCGGCGAACACGCCGTAGAAGACGACCATCAGCGTCAGCAGACCGACAATCGAGAGGAGAGAGTTGCGGACCGTAAAGGCCCCGGCGATGGCATGGCTAATCGAACCCCAGCTAAAGCGGCTTTCTTGCGTCATTCTTAGACCCCGGACTGATCGGTGAATAGGCCGGTGCGTTCCGTCCGGCCGGGGGTCACTTTCCCAGAACGACGTTAAGGAAAGTTAAATGCGAATTGCGCCTGCAACGATCCCGCACCTGCCCGCGGCGGCGGGCAATTCGGGGCAACCGGTGGCCGGCTCAGGTCTCGTTCATCTTGAGAGCCGCGATAAAGGCATCGTGCGGGATTTCGACCTTGCCATAGGTGCGCATGCGCTTTTTTCCCGCCTTCTGCTTCTCGAGCAGCTTGCGCTTGCGCGTCACGTCGCCGCCATAGCATTTGGCGGTGACATCCTTCCTGAGCGCTGGAATGGTCTCGCGGGCGATGATCTTGCCGCCGATCGCGGCCTGGATCGGGATCTTGAAGAGGTGGCGTGGGATGAGATCCTTCAGCCGCTCGCAAAGGGCACGACCGCGCGTCTCCGCCTTCGAGCGGTGAACCAGCAGCGATAGCGCATCGACGGGCTCGCCATTGACGAGGATCGCGAGCTTCACGAGATCGCTCTCGCGATAGCCGGTCATCTGGTAGTCGAAGCTGGCATAGCCGCGGCTCACCGATTTCAGGCGGTCATAGAAGTCGTAGACGACCTCGTTGAGCGGCAACTCGTAGACAAGAAGCGCGCGGCTGCCGGCATAGGTGAGCTGCTTCTGGATACCGCGGCGCTCCTCGCAGAGCTTGAGGACAGCGCCGAGATGCTCGTCGGGCAGCAGGATCGTGGCCTCGATCCACGGCTCCTCGATGCCCGCGATGCGCACCGGATCGGGCATGTCGGCGGGGTTGTGGAGCTCGAGGCAGCGACCGTCCGTCATGTGGATGCGATAGACCACCGACGGGCTCGTGGTGATGAGATCGAGATCGAATTCGCGTCGGAGCCGCTCCTGCACGATCTCGAGGTGCAGCATGCCGAGAAAGCCGCAGCGGAAGCCGAAGCCGAGCGCCGCCGAGGTTTCGGGTTCGAACTCGAAGCTCGCGTCATTGAGGCGCAGCTTGCCAAGACTGTCGCGCAGATGTTCGTAATCCGCGGCATCGGCGGGAAAGAGGCCACAGAAGACCACTGCGCGTGACGGCTTGAAGCCGGGCAGCGGGGTGTCGCACGGGCGCTTCGCCTCGGTGATGGTGTCACCCACCTTGGCATCCGCCACCTCCTTGATGGCAGCGGTGAGAAAGCCGATCTCGCCCGGCCCCAGTTCCTCGACCATGGTTTTCTTGGGCGTGAAGACGCCGACCCGGTCGACCGCATGTTCGGCGCCGGTGGCCATCATCTTGATCACCATGCCGCGGCGCAGCCGGCCGTCAATGACGCGCACCAGCACGACGACGCCGAGATAGGCGTCGTACCAGCTGTCGACGAGAAGCGCCTTCAAAGGTTTCTCGGCGTCGCCTTCCGGCGGCGGCAGGCGGTCGACCAGCGCTTCGAGCACTTCTTCGACCCCCTCGCCGGTCTTCGCCGAGACGCGAATCGCGCCCGCGGCGTCGATGCCGATCACGTCCTCGATCTGTCCGGCGACGCGATCCGGCTCCGCAGCCGGCAGGTCGATCTTGTTGAGCACCGATACGATCTCGTGGTCGGCCTCGATCGCCTGGTAGACATTGGCCAGCGTCTGGGCCTCCACCCCCTGGCTCGCATCGACCACGAGCAGCGAGCCCTCACAGGCCCTGAGCGAACGCGAGACTTCGTAGGAGAAGTCCACGTGCCCCGGTGTGTCCATAAGGTTGAGGATATAGGTCTCGCCGTTGCGAGCCTTGTATGCGAGCCGCACCGTCTGTGCCTTGATGGTGATGCCGCGCTCGCGCTCGATGTCCATGGAATCGAGCACCTGCTCGCGCATTTCGCGGTCGCTGAGCCCGCCGGTCACCTGGATCAGGCGATCGGCAAGCGTCGACTTGCCGTGATCGATATGGGCGATGATCGCGAAATTGCGGATATGCGCGAGGTCGGACATGGCGCGTCCTATAGCCGCCGCAGCTCACGGCGCCAAGTGGGCAAACGCATCGCGCAGCGCGGTGCCGGACCGGGGTGTCCTACCAGTCGGACATCATCGAGGGCTTGTCGGCCTTCTTGCTCGCCAGAATGCGCCAGACCCTGAGCTCTCCCGACTGCAAAAGCCGCACCCGCCGGTTCCAGTACTCGGCCTCCTTGACCAGCGTCTTGAGCAGCTCGTCGCCATCATCCTGCCTCGCGATCTTCTCCGCCACCTTGTCGGCGCCGGCCCAGGCGTGATTGACGAGCTCGATATAATGGTCGCTCACATCCTCGTTGACGCGAACGATGAAGCGCGCCTTTTTCAGCATGTCGACAAGCTCGGGCGCGGTGGTCATGTAGGGACGGCGCTTTTCCGCCTCCCCGTCGCGCCACTCCTTGTAGGCATCGCTCGCCCGCGCGTCCTCGGAGCCAAGAACGAAATCGGTGAGGAGAAAGAGCCCCGAGGGCTTCAGCGTCTCCTCGATGAGCGCGAACATGCGATCCTTCTTGCCGATGGTGAAGAAAGCCTCCTTGGCGAAGGCGCGATCAAACTTGCGCTCGAAATGCTCGATCGTCTCCGGGTCATACTGTTTGATGACCGCCTTTTTCGCGAGACCGGCCATCAGCGACTTCTCGTTGGCCAGCTCGACGAGGCGCGGCGATTCCTCGTAGCCGGTGACCCAGACGCCGAAACTGTCGGCCAGCGTGCGCGCCGGTCCGCCAAGATGCGAGCCGATCTCGAGCAGGCTCTGCTCCGGCGACAGGGCGAGAAGCTTCGACATCGAGATGATGTGCTCCGGGCCGCCGGGGCCGCAATAGCCCTCGCCCCAGATATATTGCGCGATCTCGACCCGGTTTGAATCCCAGGGATCGAAGGGCAGCTCGGGATCGTCGGGATTGACCGGCGCCGCGGGCTCTTGAGATTTCGGCGCCGGCTTTGGCGCGGGCTTTGGCCGTTCCGCCGTCCGCCGCGTGCCCAGGCGGCGCGCTACCTCCTCGGGATCGTATCCCTCCCACCATGCCTTGAGCCGCAATTTGAGCGGCAATTGAGCCGATTGCGCCATCTTGACCCGCCACCAGACCGCGCGGCCTCACGGCCCCGCATTACACGTCGATTGAAATGACTGCCGGAACAGTCCGCTCGTTTCGCGCCCGATTTGACACGAAAAATGGTTACTGCCGGGTTAGCGGCGCAGCTCGGCACCGCAAGCGCGCGCCGCCGCCGCGACGATTCGCGCTGCAATGGCTTCGATCTCGCTGTCGGTAAAGGTGCGCTCGACGGGCGACAGACGCACCGTGATGGCCACTGATTTCCGCCCCTTCCCGACCCCTTCTCCCTCATAGACGTCGAAGAGCTCGACCTCGGTGATATGGGCCCGGTCCGCCGCGGCGATCGCTCGCAGCAGCTCGCCGACCTGGACATCGCGATCGACGAGAAAGGCGAAATCGCGGCTGACCGCAGGCAGGTTCGTCAGCCTCAGGGCGGGTCGCGCGCGCGACGCCCTGCGGCGCGGCAGGGGAACGCGATCGAGAAAGACCTCGGTCGCCACCGCCGGCCCCCTGAGGTCGAGATCGGCGAGCAGGCGGGGGTGCAATTCCCCGAATTGCGCAAGCACCGTCTTCGGACCGAGGCGGAAGGTCGCCGAGCGGCCCGGATGATACCAGTCCGGCGCCCCGGCCACGACCTGCAGCTTGTCGACCGGCGCCCCGGCCGCGGCCAGCGCAGCCAGCGCATCGGCCTTGGCGTCATGGGCGTCGACCGCGCGTTCGGGCGCGCGCCATCCACGCCGCTGCCGGGCGCCCATGCGCAGGGCCGTCGCCACCTCTAGCTGATCTTCGGGCGCGCTCCCATGATAGACCGGCCCGACCTCGAAGAGTGCCACGTTCTCGGCCCCGCGGTCCCGGTTGCGGCCGCCCGCGAGCAGGAGATTGGGCACGATCGAGGGCCGCATCATGCCGAGTTCACTCGAGATCGGATTGGCGATGGCCAGCGTCTCGGGGGCGCCGAAGCGGCGCGCGAGTCGCGCGTCCATGAAGGAATAGGTGACCGCCTCGTCGAGGCCCTCGACCGCAAGCCGCCGTTTCACCGCCCGGGCCCGCCGCTGCCCCTCGGTGAGCGTTGCCCGCGCCACCCCCTGATGGCGCGGCAGATCGACCGCCGGAATGGAGTCGTAGCCGTGGATGCGCAGCACCTCCTCGACGAGATCGGCCGCGCCCGCGATATCCGGCCGCCAGCTCGGCGGCGTCACTTCCGCGCTGCCGTCCGCCTCGGCCCAGACGAAACCGAGGCTTTCCAGAATTGCGCGCACCCGCGCGGTGGAAAGGTCGACGCCGCCGAGGGTCTTCACGCGCGTCGGGTCGAAGGTGATCGCCGATGGCGGTGCCGGCTCCTTGCCGGCGACGACGAGACGGCTCGCGGTGCCGCCACAGAGATCGAGCACCATCTGCGTCGCCAACTCGAGGCCGGGGATGACGAAGGCCGGATCGACGCCGCGCTCGAAACGGTAGCGGGCATCGGAGTCGATGCCATGGCGGCGGCCGGTCTCGGCGGTGCGGACGGGATCGAACAGCGCCGATTCGATGAACACGTCGACGGTCGCCGCGCTGGTGCCCGAGGCCTCGCCGCCGATGACGCCGCCGAATCCGAGCGGCCCCGCGTCATCGGCGATCAGGCATTCGCCGCCCCGTGTCTCGTAGTCACGGCCGTCGAGCGCGCGCAGACGCTCGCCGGGCGCCGCCAGCCGAGCCCGGACCGTTCCCTTGAGCTTCGCCGCATCATAGACATGAAGCGGGCGCGCACGGTCATGGGTGAGGTAGTTGGTGATGTCGACGAGCGCCGAGATCGGCCTCAACCCGATCGCCTCGAGACGCCGCCTCAGCCAGGCCGGGGAGGGCCCGTTCCGGACCCCGCGCACGAGGCGTCCGGCAAAGAGCGGGCAGGCGCTCTCATCCTCGGTGGCGACCGCGATCGGGCAGTCGAACGCGCCCGCGACCGGCGTCACCGGCGGTGTCGTCACACTGCCCAGTCCGGCGGCGGCGAGGTCGCGCGCGATACCGGCGACCCCGAGCGCGTCGGGACGATTGGGGGTGACCGCGATATCGATCACCGGATCGTCAAGGCCGGCGACCTCGGCGAAGGGTGCGCCGATGGGTGCCTCCGGATCGAGTTCGATGATCCCCTCATGATCGTCCGAGAGCATCATCTCGCGTTCCGAGCACAGCATGCCGCGGGATTCGACGCCGCGGATGCGCGCCGCCTTGAGCGTGATGCCGGTGCCCGGAATATGGGCGCCGACCGGCGCGAAGACCGCCTTCATCCCTGTCCGCGCATTGGGAGCGCCGCATACCACCTGCACCTCGCCGTCGGCGGTGCGCACGCGGCACAGCTTCAGCCGGTCGGCGTCGGGGTGCGGCAGAGCCTCGATGACCTCGGCGACCGTAAAAGGCGCCAGCAGCCTGGCGACGTCGACAACGGCCTCAACCTCAAGCCCGATCCGGGTCAGTGTGGCGACGATGGTGTCGAGGCCGGCATCGGTCTCGAGGTGATCACGGAGCCAGGAGAGGGTGAATTTCATCGGCTGAGCCCTCCCGCGATCGTCGGCACCTCGAGGGGGTCGAAGCCGTAATGGGCAAGCCAGCGCTGATCGGCCTCGAAGAAAGGCCGGAGATCGGTCATGCCATATTTGAGCATGGCAAGCCGGTCGAGCCCGGCGCCGAAGGCGAAGCCCTGATAGACCTCGGGGTCGAGATTGCAGGCCCGGAGCACATTGGGATGAACCATGCCGCAACCGAGCACCTCGAGCCAATCCTCGCCCTCACCGACGACGAGCCGGCCGTCCTGCCGCGAGCAGTTGATGTCGACCTCGGCCGAGGGTTCGGTGAAGGGGAAATAGCTGGGGCGAAAGCGCATGCGGATGCGGTCGACCTCGAAGAAAGCCGACAGCCACGCCTCGAGGCAGCCCTTCAAATGCCCCATATGGGTCTCGCGATCGACGACAAGTCCCTCCACCTGATGGAACATCGGGGTGTGGGTTGCATCCGAGTCGGAGCGGAAGGTGCGCCCCGGGGCGATGATGCGGATCGGCGGCTCTTGCCGGAGCATGGTCCGGATCTGCACCGGCGAGGTGTGGGTTCTGAGAAGCTTCCGCTCGCCGGTCTCGTCGGGCACGAGATAGAAGGTATCGTGCATCTGCCGCGCGGGATGGTGAGCGGGAATGTTGAGGGCGGTGAAGTTATGAAAATCGTCCTCGATATGCGGTCCCTCGGCGACCGCGAAATCGAGATCGGCGAAGATCTCCGAGAGCTCGTCGAGGACCTGCGTCAGGGGATGGATATGGCCCATCTCGCGCGGCGCCACCGGCAGCGTCATGTCGAGGCGTTCCTCGACGAGCCGCGCGTCGAGCTCGGCATTCTCGAGCGCCGCCCGGCGTTCGGCGATGGCCGCGGCGAGGCGCGACTTCATCGCGTTGAGCGCGGGACCCATGACCCGCCGCTCGTCAGGTGTCATCGCACCGAGACTGCGCAGCCGCGCGGTGACGAGCCCCTTCTTGCCGAGCGCCTTCACGCGCACCGCTTCCAAGGCATCAAGACTGTCCGCGGCTGCGATCTCTGCGAGAAGCTCCGCTTCAAGCGTTTTCGAGTCCTCCATCGACGAACCTGCCTTGCCTGATCAATCCGGAAAAAAGGGGCGCGCCGCAAAGCGCGGGCGCCCCCTTTGTTCGTTTCTGGCGATGATCCCCGTTGGCGCGCGCGGCGTCAGACGGATTTCTCGAGGGCGGCCGCAGCTTGCTCGACCAGTGACTTGAAGGCGTCGGCCTCGCGCACGGCGAGATCGGCGAGCACCTTGCGGTCGAGCGCGATCCCGGCGAGCGAGAGACCGTGCATGAAGCGACCATAGGTCAGACCGTGCTCGCGCGCGGCGGCATTGATGCGCTGGATCCACAGGGCGCGGAAATTGCGCTTCTTGCGGCGCCGGTCGCGATAGGCGTATTGCAGCGATTTCTCGACCGCCTGATTGGCGGCGCGAAAGGTGTTCTTGCGGCGGCCATAATAACCCTTGGCCTGCTTCGTCACCTTCTTGTGGCGGGCATGCGTGGTGGTGCCGCGCTTGATGCGTGCCATGATGCGTCTCCTTCCTGCGCTCAGCGGGCGTAGGGCATGAACTTGCGGACGATCTTCTCGTCCGATTTCTCAAGCGTGTCGGTGCCGCGCAACTGGCGGATCTGCTTGTTCGACCGCTTGATCATGCCGTGCCGCTTGCCGGCCTGGCCGGCCTTGATGCGCCCGGAGGCGGTGAGCTTGAAGCGCTTCTTGGCGCCGCTCTTGGTCTTCAGCTTGGGCATTTTGCACTCCTTCCGGATCGCGGGCGGCCACCGGTGGCCGCGGTGCGTCTTGGGGTCGCCTCGGCATGCCCGTCGTCGCGCCGGACCACCCCTTCTTTGCTCGAAGGCGCGCCTTATACAGCGGCATCCGGAAAAGCGCAAGAGATGCGCCCGGGTGCATTGCCCGGCGCGTCGTGTCATAGTGAGAAAAAGCCCGATTCCGACAGCGAGGTCTCTCCATGCGCCGACTCCGCCTTCTCGTTTCCGGCCTGTTCGTCCTCCTCCTTCTCGGCAGCGCCGCCACCGCCGCGCCGGCACTGTGGAAGATCGAGGAGAACGGCGCCAGGGTCTATCTGTTCGGCACCATCCATCTGCTCAAGGCGGACACCCCCTGGCGGGACGCGACGCTCGAAGAGGCATTCCGCGAGGCCGGGACCCTGGTTGTCGAGGCGGCAGTGGACACGGTCGATCCGGCGACCCTGCAGGCGACCATTCGCCGGATCGGCTACTATCCCGAGGGGGACAGCCTCGCGGCGCACGTCGAGGCGCCGGTGTTCGACCGCATCATGGCGGAATCACAGAAGGCGGGCCTGCCGACCGAGGTGGTCGTTCGCATGCGGCCCTGGCTTGTCGGCCTGACGCTGACCAGCGCCATTGCCACCGCCAAGGGTTTTCTGCCGCAGTTCGGCGCCGAGGCGGAGCTCCTCGAAGAGGCCCGCAAGCGCAAGATGGCCATCCTTCCGCTGGAGACGGTCGAGGAGCAGTTCGCGGTCTTCGCGCATCTCTCGGATGCGGCGCAGACGGCGCTCATCACGCGCGGTCTCGACGAGATCGATGACATCGAGGATCTGTTCGAGCAGATGAAGTCGGCCTGGCTCGCGGGCGACCTTACGGCGCTCGACCGGATCCTCAAGGACGGGCTCGAGGACAATCCCGAGCTCGCCGAGGCCATGCTCTATGCGCGCAATCGCCGCTGGGTGCCGAAGATCGAGGCCCTGCTGGAGACGCCGGGCACCTATTTCGTCGCCGTCGGCACCGCCCATCTCGTCGGCGAGGGCAGCGTCATCGACCTTCTTGGCCGTGCCGGCCATGCCGTAGCCCGGCAGCAGTAGGGGGCCCGCAGCCGAAAAAAGGGGCGATGCCATGGGCACCGCCCCGAGTCACTTTGGGAGAAGACACCACCATGCGGGTGGCGATCATTCGGCAGGCTCTACCGAGCGGCTGCCGAGCCTGGGCTGGCGCTTGCCGGTCCACAGACCCTTGAGGCCACGCTTCGCATCCTCACCGAGCGCATAGAGCGCGGGCACGAGAAAGAGGGTGACGAAGGTGGCAAAGAGGACACCGAAGGCGAGCGCCACCACCGTGGGCTTGAGGAACTCGGCCTGGGTCGATCGCTCGGACATCATCGGCAGCAGGCCGACGAACGTGGTGAGCGAGGTGAGCAGGATCGGCCGGAAGCGGGCGACGCCGCCTTCGACCAGGGCATCGAAGATGCCGGCTCCCTTGTCTTTCAGGCGATTGACATAGTCGACGAGGACGAGATTGTCGTTCACCACCACGCCGGCCGCCGCGGCAATGCCGAAATAGGAATAGATGGTGAGCGGCATGCCGAAGGCGAGATGACCCATCACCGCTCCCATGAAGCCGAAGGGAATCGCGGTCATGATGAGGAGCGGCAGGAAATAGGAGCGGAAGGCGACGGCGATCAGCGCATACATGACGAAGAGCGCGACGCCCTCGAGACTCAGGATCTCGGCCATGAACTCGGCCTGACCCTCGGCCTGGCCGATGGCGCCGCGGCTGACACCGGGATAGCGCTTTTCCCACTGCGGGAAGAAATTGGCGTCGAGATCCTCGGCGATGGTCCGGCGGTCATCGTCGCGAACCTCGGCGCTGACCACCGCCGAGCGTTGGCGCTGGCGGCGATCGATGCGCTTGAGGCCGGGCGCGAATTCGACATCGGCGATGGCAAAGAGGGGAACCGCGCGACCGTCGGCGCCGCGCACACGGAAGTTCTTCAGGCTCTCGAGCGAGTGCCGCGATTCCCTCGGGTAGCGCACGAAGACCCGGACGTCATTGCCATCGCGCGGCAGTCGCTGCACCTCCTCGCCGAAATAGGCCTGGCGAACCTGGCGCGTAACCTCGGCCAGTGTGAAGCCGAGCTCCTCGGCGCCGGGCTTGAGCCGGAGCCGGATTTCGTCCATCGCCGTCTGCAGGGTATCGTGGACATTGTAGACGTCCTCATAGGACTGCAGCTGCGCCTTGAGATCGGCGACCGCGGCCCGCAGGGTCTCGAGATCGGGATGGTTGACCGCGTATTCAATCGCCGGCGAGCGTTGGTTCAGCGTGTAGTCGACGGTCATGTTCTCGGCATCCGGAATGTCGCCGATCAGACGGCGCAGGCGGTCTGCGGCCTCCTTGGCGGACATCGTGCGCTCTTCGGGCGGCGCCAGGCGAACCAGTGCGAGCACCGAATCGGGCCGCGCCCGCGTGTACCAGTTCTCGACCAGCCGCCCCTCGGCGCCGGCCTTGGCGGCCTCGGCATTGACCTCCTCTTCGAGCGCCCGCTCCGCGGTCTGGAGCTGATTCAGGACCTCGAGCGCGCGGGAATAGGGACTGCCCTGCGGCATCTCGACATTGACCGCGATCTGCTCCGATTCGACATCGGGATTGAACTGCAGCTTGAGCCAGCCCGAGGACACGAAGCCGATGCTGACGAGAAAGGCCGCAACGAACAGGCTGGTGGTCAGGCCGCGGCGGCGGATCGCTGCCGCAAGCCAGGGCCGGTAACGATTGCGGGCGAAGGCGATAATCGAATCGGCAACCGCCTTCTGCATGCGGCCCAGCCGGCCGATGCGGGTGCGCCGCCGGAGCTTGCTCAGATGCGCGGGCAGGATGAACAGCGCCTCGATCAGCGAGAAGGTCAGCGCCGCGATGACGATGATCGAGATATGGCGCGTGAACTCGACCTCGAGCCCGGAAAGAAACAGCCAGGGCGCGAAAACGATCATCGTCGTCAAGACCGCATAGATCACCGGCTTGGCGACGAGCTGGGTACCAAGAATGGCGGCATTGAGGCCCCCGCCCTCGCTCTCGCTCACCTCGTGGATGCTTTCGCCGATGACGATCGCATCGTCGACGACGACGCCGATGACGAGGAGAAAGGCGAACAGCGAGAGGAAATTGAGCGAGACATCGTTCATCGGCAGCACGATGAAAGCGCCGGTATAGGCGGTGGCGATGCCGACCGTGACCCACAGTGCCACCTTCGGCCGCAGCGACAGGACGAGAAGACCGCAGACGAGGAGAAGTCCATAGAAGGCCGAGGAGGCGATGAGCGACATGCGGTCGAAATAGATCTTCGAATCATCGGCATAGAGCGTCAGCTTGACGCCCTCGGGCATCGTTGCCGCGGCCTTCGCCACATAGTCGCGCACCGATTGCGCGGTCTTCACGACATTCATGTCCTCGGTGGTCATGACCTGGACCAGGACGGCATGCTCGCCATTCAGAGTTGCCTGCAGCTCCTGGTCCTCGAAGCCGTCGATCACGCGCGCCACGTCGCCGACGCGAACCGCGCCGCCACCCGGGATCTCGCGCACGATGATGGAGGCGAAATCGGTTTCGCTGTCGGCGAGATTGCGCGCCCTGAGCTGGACGTCGCCGGTCGCCGTCCGTACCGTTCCGGCGGACAGGTTGACCGAGGCGCCGCGCACGGCGCGCGCCACCTCGTCGAAGGTGAGGCCATAGCGCCGCATGGCCGCCTCGGAGAGCTCGATGGAGACCTCCTCGGCGCGCACGCCGAAGAGCTCGACGATGGAGACGCCGGGCAGGAGGGCGAGCTCGTCGCGCACCTTTTCCGCGGTTCGCTTGAGCGTCCGCTCGGGGACATCGCCGGAGACGGCGAGCCGCATGATCTCGTTGCGGGTGAGGATCTCGCGCACGCGCGGCGGCTCGATGTCGGAGGGGAAGGTGGAGATGCTGTCGACCCTGAGCTTGACGTCGTTCAGGAAGCGATCCATGTCGACCGAGCGGTCGGCCTCGACATAGACCTGCGCGAAGCCCTCTGTGGCGATCGAGCGTACGCGTTCGACATTGTCGAGATCGGCGAGCGACTCCTCGATGCGGATGACGAGCTGTTCCTCCACCTCCTGCGGCGCGGCGCCTGGCCAGGCGACGGTGATCTCGACCCAGTTGACGCGGAAGGTGGGCCAGACCTCGCGTTCCATGCGCAGGAAGGCGAGCACACCGGCAATGATGATGCCCACCATGAGGAGATTGGCGGCAACGGGGTTGCGCGCCCACCAGGCGATGAGCCGGCTCATGGTCGTTCTCCGCCCATCGGCGCCGCACTGGTCTGGGCAATTAGCGCCGCCTCGTCGCGCCGGATCGGCTCGACAGGCATGCCTTCGCGGGCCGCGCGCAGCGGCGAGATGACGGCGCGCTCGCCCTCGGCGAGGCCGGCAAGGATCACGACCCGCTCGTCGTCGCTGCTCAGCACCTCGACATGCCGTATGGCGAGCCGGTTATCGTCGCCGACGACATAGACCCGATTGCCGCTTCTCAGCGCTTCGCGCGGAACGACGAGAGCACCGTCGATCTCACGACCGCTGATCTCGGCGCCGACGAACAGTCCGACCGGCAAGGGAACGCCTTCGTCGGCGGCCGCGCCATAGGGTTCGGCGACCTCGGCAATGGCATAAAGGAGACGGGTGCGCGGATCGATGGCCGCGTCGGTGCGCACGATATGGCCCTGCCAGTGCCGGATCCGGCCGGCAAGCTCGGCGCTCAGGGTCACCGCCGGCCCTTCCGCGGCATCGCTCGCCATGAAGGCGAGCGGAATGCCGAGCTCGGCGAACTGCGAATCGGTGAGCGGCAGGCGAATCTGCACCCGGTCGGTGGCAAAGACGCGACCGATTCGGGTACCGGCGGCGACGAACTGGCCGATATCCACCGCCTTCTCGCGCACACGCCCATCGAAGGGGACGCTGATCCGCGTGCGGGCGAGATTGAGTCGCGCATTCTCGAGCTCCGCCTCGGCGGCGGCGAGGCGGGCGCGTGCTTGCGCCACATGCGGCTCGCGCAGGGCAAGGGCGGCCGGCTTCACCTTGCCCTCCTCCCACTGCCACTGCTTGCGGGCGATGGCGGCGCGGGCCTCCTCCTCGGCGAGGGTGAGCCGCGCCTCGGCCACACGGGCCTCGGCCTCGGTCACCTGCAGGCGATAGTCGTCGGGCTCGATCTCGACCAGTGTTGCACCGGCGGCCACGGAACCACCCTCGACAAAAGCAGGGGCGACCTTGATGACGCGGCCCGAGACCTGGGTAACGATGTCGATTTCGCGGACCGGCTGCACCTCTCCCTGGGTGTTGACGCTGAGGGTCACCGTCTGCCGCTGCACCGGTTCGACGAAGAGCGCCGTCGCGCGCACGGCCGGTTCATCCGTCGTCTTCGGCGGTGGTTTGCTCGCATGCAGCGCGAACACGGCGGCCAGGCCAAGGCCGATGACCACAAGGGGGGCGGCGAACCGCAGAACTCTCCGCACCGTCATTCTCCTCGCTCTCGCGGTGCCCGGTCTGGCGCCGGATCACCATTGCACGGGCCCGTCCGCCGGGCCTTCGATTCGTTTTGTTATATATCGACAGGATATATATCGCCTGTCAATAGGCAATTTGGCCGATGCGGTGCAGGAGGATGACGAGCGCGGCAAGGCCGATGCCGGCCGCGAAGGCGGCCTTGCGCTTCGGTCCGGGATTGTGCTCGACATGCGGCACGAGGTGCGAGGCGCCGACATAGACGAGGATGCCGGCGACGAGGGCGAGCAGGCTGCCCAGCGGCGGGCCGGTGAGCGCGGCGATGAAGGGCCATGCGCCGAGCATGCCGGCGGGCGTCGTCGCCGCCGAGGCGAGTGCTGCGAGAAGAAAGGCGCGCCGCGGCGTGAAGCCACCCTTGAGCAGGAGCACATAGACGATGATGGCTTCCGGGAACTCGTGCAGCAGCAGGCCGAGGGTAGTGATGAGGCCGGTCGCCCGGTCGACCGAAAAGGCGACCGCATAGGCGACACCGTCGATCAGCGAATGAAAGCCGATGCCGACGAGCGGAATGATGGCCACCGCATGCCGTTCCTCGTGCGGTGTGTGCTCGGCATCGCCGATGAACTGCCCGAGGAAGAGCATCGCCAGATAGCCGGCGAGAAGGAAGAGCGGCCCCTCTCGCGGCGCCAGTGTCATGGCCTCGGGGACGAGGTGGAGAAGCGCGGCGGTGATCAGGATGCCGGCGGCGAACGCCGCGAACACGGTCGCGTTCGCCCGCCCCCAGGCGAGGCGGCGGTGAATGACGGCGAGGCCGGCAAGCGCAACCGCCGCGGCGAGCAGGCTGAATGCAAGGGCAAGCGCAAAAGGCTCGGACACACCTGGTTTCCACCAAATGTTATAACATTACGTCGGTGTAGCAGGGCCGCGCGACAAATGCCAGTGGACATCCCTGTCCGGCCGGCGACGGGGGACGACAGGACGCAGAAGGTGGAGGAGAGAACGGGAAGCGCGCGTCGTGGCTGCCCGTTAGGAATGGAGCGCCATCACCGCCACCCCATGGACCGGCCCGCCGTCCCCCTCCTCGAGCAGGATGGCGAGATGATCGGCATCGGTCGACTCGGGGGGGCTGAGCGGAAAACGGACGTGCATTTCCTCGCCATCCCACACCCCGATCACCCGCGCTGCTTTCACCACATTGCGATAGCCGAGCTCGCGGCCGGCATTGCGGCCGCCGGTGACCGTCACCCGATCCCGCGACTTGTACCAGATGGCGCGCAATTGAAGCGGACGATGGATCCGGCTCGCGGGAAGCGAGGCGATGCAGAATTCGCCCTCCTCGCTCATGTCGATCCGGAAATCGGGCCGTTCGGCCGCGGCCGCATCGGCCAGCGCCGCCAGAACCGCGTCGCGCTGTGACCCCACCACCTCGCGCCGTCCGTCGATCACGATCTCGGGCGTGTAGAGGCCGGGCTCGCCGAAGCGATCGTTATAGGCCCGCTGGCGCGCCGCGTGACCGGGCGCCGCGAAGGTATCGCGCCAGCCCATGAAATCCCAATAGTCGACCGCCCAGGTCAGCGCCAGGACATTCTCCCGCCCCGAGAGTTCCTCGAGCAGCGCCTGTGCTGGCGGACATTCGCCGCAGCCCTGGCTCGTGAAGAGCTCGACCACCACCGGACGGCCGCCCGCCAGTGCGGGCGCCGCAAGCAGGATCATCACGGCCCAGAGCAGATGTCGCATGGGCAAAGTCTAGCGGCGATTGCGGCACACGGACCAATCACCAATGCGCGAGCCGGCAGGCTCACCCGCGTGGCGCCCGGATCAGGGTTCCGACGCCCCGTTCGGTGAAGATCTCGAGCAGCGGCGCATGGGGGACGCGCCCGTTCATGATGACCGCGGCGGCGACACCGTTTTCCACCGCATCGAGGCAGGTTCGCACCTTCGGGATCATGCCGCCATGGATCACGCCGGCATCGATGAGCGCGTGCGCGTCGCGGTCGCTGAGCTCGGGGATGAGACGACCGTCGCGGTCGAGGATGCCCTCGACATCGGTCAGCAGCAGCAGACGTTCGGCGCCGAGTGCCCGGGCGACGGCGCCGGCCATGGTGTCGGCATTGATGTTGAAGGTCTCCCCATCCCGGCCGGGTGCGATCGGCGCGACCACGGGAACGAGGCCGGCGTCGATGAAGCGGCGCAGGATGGCGCCGTCGACCGATTCGGGTTCGCCGACGAAGCCGAGGTCGAGCACCTCCTCGATATGGCTGTCGGGATCCCGTTTGGTGCGCGACACCCGGCGCGCGGTAACGAAGCCGCCATCCTTGCCGGACAGGCCGACCGCAAGCCCGCCGGCGCGGCTGATCGCCGCCACGAGACCCTTGTTGATATTGCCCGACAGGACCATCTCGACGACCTCGACGGTCTCGCGGTCGGTGACGCGCAGTCCATCGACGAACTCGCTCTTGATCTTGAGCCGCTCAAGCATGGCCCCGATCTGCGGTCCGCCCCCATGGACCACGACCATGCGGATGCCGACCTGCCGCAGGAGCACGACGTCTTCTGCGAACATGCGCCGGATCGCCTCGTCGCCCATGGCATGACCGCCGTATTTGACGACGAAGGTCTTGCCTGCATAGCGGCGCATATAGGGCAGCGCCTCGGACAGGATCGCCGCCTTGTCGTGCAGCGTGTGCATGGGGCGGTCGGCGGACATGGCGACATCCTGCGAGCTGCTGTTCGGGCCGGTTCCGGCAAACTATGCGAAAGACCCCAATTTGCGCAATTGTCTAAACCGACACCAGCGCGGCGAGGCTGGCGCGCAGCGGATCGAGTCCGAGCCGCTTGCGGGCGCTCGTTGCCGGCACCTCCGGGTGGCAGGCGACATGCCGGCGGGCGACGCTTTCGCTGGCCGAGAGCATGTCTCGCGCGGCCGTGGCGGAGATCTTGTCGATCTTGGTGAGCACGATCTGGAAGGACACCGCCGCCTCGTCGAGCAGCACCATGATCTCCTCGTCGCTCGGCCGCACGCCGTGGCGCGCGTCGACGAGGAGGAGCACCCGGCGCAGGCCCGGTCGTCCGCGCAGATAGTCCCGGACGAGGCGGTTCCAGCTGCGCACCGCGCCCTTCGCTGCCCGCGCATAGCCATAGCCGGGCAGATCGACGAGCGTCAGCGTCGCGGGTGGCGTCCCCAGGGCAAAGAAATTGAGTGCCTGCGTGCGGCCCGGTGTGTTCGAGGTACGGGCGAGCGTCTGGCGGCCCGTGAGGGCGTTGACGAGCGAGGACTTGCCGACATTCGAACGGCCGGCGAAGGCGACCTCGGGACCTGCCGCCGGCGGCAGGTCGGCGAGCCGGACGACGCTGCACATGAAGTCGCAAGGGCCGGCAAACAGCCGCCGGCCGGCCTCGTTCCCTGCCTCGCCGCCGCCCTTCGCCACACGCGCCCCTCAGTCATTGGCGGCGATGGGAACCCCGTGCCGCCGCATGATCACCCATTGCTGCAGGATCGAGAGCAGGGTGTTCCACGTCCAGTAGATGACGAGACCCGCGGGAAAGCGCGCCATGACGAAGAGAAAGATGAAGGGCATCAGCTTGAGCACCTTCTGCTGCGTCGGGTCGCCCGCACTTGGGTTGAGCTGCATCTGGACATACATGGCCAGACTCATGAGCAGCGGCCACACCCCGATGGCGAGGAACCCGGGCGGATCCCAGGGGATGAGGCCGAACAGGTTGGTGACCAGCAGGTGGTCGGCGGCGGACAGGTCCTTGACCCAGAAGAAGCCCGGCTGATGACGCATCTCGATGGTGACGAACAGCACCTTGTAGAGCGCGAAGAAGACCGGAATCTGCACGATCGTCGGCAGGCAGCCCGACAGCGGATTGATCTTCTCCTTCCTGTAAAGCTCCATCATCTCCTGCTGCAGGCGCACCTTGTCGTCCTTGTAGCGTTCCTGCAACTTCTTCATCTTCGGCTGCACCAGCTTCATCTTGCTCATCGAGACATAGGACTTGTTGGCGAGCGGGTACATGATCGCCTTGACGAGCACGGTTAGCAGCAGGATCGCCAGCGCAAAACTGCCCGTCAGCCCGTTGAGCCAGTCGAGAACATAGAAGATCGGTTTGGTGAGGAAGATGAACCAGCCCCAGTCGATCGCACGGTCGAAAAGCTGGATTCCGTAGGCCTTCTCATAGCGGCTGATGAGATCGACCTCCTTGGCGCCGGCAAAGAATTGCACGCGCACGTTCTTCTCGGCACCGGCGGGGATCACCATCTCTTCTTCGAGATAGTCCGCCTGGTAGCGCGGCGCGCCGTTGGCCACATGCAGAAAGCGGCCCTTGAAGGGGACGTCCTGCTGCGGCACCAGTGCGGTCAGCCAGTATTTGTCGGTGATGCCGAGCCAGCCACCGACACTGTCGGCGGTAAAGGGGCCGTCCTCCCGCAGATCCTTGTAGCTCGCCTCCTCGAGCTTGCCGTCGAAGACACCGAGCGGGCCTTCCTGAAGGATGTAATAGCCGCGCACCTTTGGCTCGCCGTGACGGGAGATGAGGCCATAGGGGGCAAGGATGACCGGCGCTCCGCCGGGATTTCGCACGCTGTCGGTGATGGTGAACATATAGTCGTCGTCGACCTCGATCCGGCGCTCGAAGGCGATCCCCTTCTTGTTGACCCAGTGCAGCACGACGGGATGGTCGGGGGTGAGCGTCGTGTCCTCGCTGAGCCAGTGCGTTTCGGGCCCGGGCAGATCGAGCCCGAGCTCCGGCCGCGCCGTCCAGCCGAGGGCCACATAATAGGCGTTCGCCGTGCCCTTCGGCTGCAAGAGCGTCACCCGCTCGTCGCTGTCGACGGCCACGCGATAGTCCTTGAGCGTGAGATCGTCGATGATGCCGCCGACAAGGGCGATCGAGCCCTGAAGGCGCGGCGTGTCGATGGCGATGCGCGGGCTCGCGCGGAGCGCGCCCTGCCGGTCGAGGGTGACCGTCCCGGCCGCGGCTGCCGCGGTACCGCCGGCTTCCGTCTGCGGCACCGGCGCTTCCGGCACCGCGGTTTCGCCCGCCGGCGCGGTATCGGTGGCGGGTGCGGGGCCCTGCCTTGATCCGTACAGGAAATCGAACGCCACGAGGACGATCAGCGTCAGCGCCATGGCGAGGAGCAGGTTTTTCTGTTCGTTCATCGATGCCCTATATTGCTGCGCGGGTCGCACCCGGCGGAAGATGGTCGCGCCGAGGGTTGTGCCAGGGGACCATCCGGAACCGGGTCGTAGCCCGACCCGCCCCAGGGATGGCAGCGGCCGATGCGCCTTATAGCGAGCCAGCCCCCGCGCAGTCCACCATGGCGGCGCACGGCCTCGATCGCATAGGCCGAACAGGTCGGCTGGAAGCGGCAGGACGGCGCGACAAGCGGCGAGAGGAAGAGCCGGTAGCCCCGCACCAGGGCGACCAGCAGATGGGCGAGCGGGCTCATGCCGAGGTCCCGCCCTGCCGGCGGCGTCGGTGGAGCGCCGAGAGCGCCCGCGCAAGATCGCTTGCCAGTCGGGCGAAGGGCCGGCTCACCGTGGCGCCGCGGCCGATAAGCACATAATCCGTGCCCGGCTGGCCGCACAATGGCAGGTGCTGGCGCGCGATTTCCCTGAGACGGCGGCGGGCACGATTGCGAACGACCGCCGATCCGACCTTGCGGGTGACCGTGAAGCCGACGCCGATCGCATCGTCACCAGAGGGGCGGGGCGCGGCCTGGACGACCATCCCCGGCGTGACAAACTTGTTGCGGGCCGCCGCCACGCGCAGGAAGTCGCGACGCCGACGCAGCCTCTCGAGTCGCGCCGGCGAAGGGATGCCTTCCGGCGCGCCGGCCGCGGGCGGACGGTGCTCCGGCGTCACATCTGGCATGAGCGAGTCTCGACAATTTGCGGCCGCGCCGCCTGGCGCGACGGGATCAGGCGGACAGGCGCTTCCTGCCCTTGGCCCGGCGCGCCTTCAGGATCCGGCGACCGCCCACGGTGGCCATCCGGGCCCGGAAGCCGTGACGCCGCTTGCGCACGATCTTGCTCGGCTGATAGGTCCGCTTCACGACACATTCTCCATCACGCGGCAAGGGGCTCCATCGGTTGGGGACCAGCGGCGACCGACTGCCACGGACTGCCAGGCACCCCTCAAGGCGCGGCTTGATAGCGGCCCCGGGCGCCTCAAGTCAACCGCTATCACGCCCATTTCACGAATCCTGTCCGGTCTTTCAAACCCGCGTGTGGAACATCCATCGGCGCTTGCGCCAGCGGCGCCAATGTTGGAGAAGGCACGCACACCACGTCGTGGTGCCGCAGCGGATCGCAATTCCGGAGTGGCGGCGGCGGGTGGGCGCAAATCCTGTTGCGGAGGGTCGGAAGCTTGACCATGGCCGAAGAGCCCGGAGACGAGCGGGCAAGCCAAGGCGCCTGGCGGCGCTGGTTTCCGCTCGCCGTCTTTCTGCTCCTTCTCGCCCTTGCCTATCTGAGCGGCCTCTACCGCTATCTTTCCTTCGCGACCCTGCGTGAGCATCTCGATTCGCTGCAGGCGATGATTGCCGCGCACCGCTTCGTCGCGGTGGTGGCGCTCGTCGTATTCTATGCGATTCTTGCCGCCTTTTCCTTTCCCGCCATGTCCCTCGTCACCATCGCTGCCGGCATGCTGTTCGGGCTGTGGACCGGCTTTCTCGCGGTCGTGGTCGGCGCCAGCATCGGCGCCACCCTGCTGTTCCTTATCGTGCGGACGGCGCTCGGTGACAGCTTGCGGCGCAAGGCGGGGCCGTGGCTTGCCCGCTTCGAAAGCGGCTTTCAGGCCGACGAATTCCACTATCTTCTTGCGCTCCGCCTGATCCCGGTCTTTCCCTTCTGGGTGGTCAATATCGCGCCCGCGATCCTTGGCATGCGCCTGCGCAATTTCGTGCTCGCCACCATGCTCGGAATCATTCCCGGCACCTTCGTCTATGTGTGGGTCGGCGTCGGCGCGGCGGAAACCATTCGCCTCGGCGGTACCGTCGATCCCTCGGCGATGCTGCGCGAACCGCAGATCCTCGGGCCGCTGGTCGCGCTTGCCATTCTCGCCCTGCTGCCGGTCCTGGTGCGTCGGTGGCGGCGCGTGCGGCGCAGCGATGCGAATGGTGCGAGCGGATCCTGATCGCCGATCCGGCATCCGGTGGCGCAGGCAACAGGGGGACATGACCAGACCATGACACGCATCCTCGATTGCGACCTCCTCGTCGTCGGTGGCGGATCGGGCGGGCTTAGCGTTGCCGCCGGCGCGGCGCAGATGGGTGCCCGCGTCGTCCTCGCCGAAAAGGGTCGCATGGGCGGCGACTGTCTCAATTATGGCTGTGTGCCATCGAAAGCGCTGCTCGCCGCCGCCAAGGCCGCCCATGCGGGCGGCGCGGCTGCCCCTTTCGGCGTCCGCTATGAACCGCCGGCGGTCGATTTCGCCCGCGTTCACGACCATGTCCACGGGGTGATCGCGGCCATCGCGCCACACGATTCGGTGGAACGGTTCGAATCGCTCGGCGTCACCGTGCTGCAAGAGACCGCGCGCTTTCTCGATCACCGGCACATGGTGGCCGGAGACCATGTGCTCCACGCCCGACGCATTGTGCTTGCCACCGGTTCGCGGCCGCGCA
>RFKS01000078.1 GCA_003694205.1 Alphaproteobacteria bacterium
CTTCTCGGTCATCGTCGGCAGCGACACGGCCGACCCTTTCACCGCCGAGGCCGAGGCGCACAAGGTGGACGATTACACCCGCTTTCTCGACCCCCATGGACTTGCGGGTGTGCGTGTCGGGGTTCTGCGCGCGCTCGTCGACACGGACGATGCCGATCCCGAAATCACCGCGCTGTTCGAGGCGGCACTCGAGGACATGCGGCGTGCAGGGGCGGTGATCGTCGATCCCGTCGAGGTCGCCGACTTCGCGGCGCACATCAAGGACGAGGGCTTCTGTCCGCGCTTCCGCTATGACATGCACGTCTATCTGAAGTCACTCGGCGACCGTGCACCGTTTGACGATGTGATGACCGTGCGCGAGACAGGGCAGTATTCGCCCTATGTGAAGGAGGCGCTCGACTATTTCGCGCCCTGGCCGCTCGACGTTCCGCCCGAAGACTGGGCCGAACCCTGCCCGCCCTATCTCGAACACCCGAAGCGCCGCGCCTTTCTCGACGCGGTGACGGCGGCGATGGACGCGGCGGACGTTGCGGTGCTGGTCTATCCCACATGGACCAATCCGCCGGCGCATCTTGATCGTGCGGATGCGGAATACAGGGGCGACAATTCGCAACTTGTGGCACCGGCGACCGGCATGCCGGCGGCCACGGTGCCGATGGGCTTCAGCCACGGCAATCTGCCCGCCGGGCTCCAGATCCTCGCTCGCCGATTCGACGAGCCAACGATCTTCCGTGTCGCCTATGCCTATGAGCAGGCGACGCACCACCGCCGCCCGCCCGCCGCCTTTCCGCCGCTTGGCGGGCGTGACAAGTCCGCGCCGAGTCCATAAGACTCCTCGGGTGACGGTACGGGGAGGCGGGCAATGAAAACACGTGCGGCGGTGGCGTTCGCGGCGGGAAAGCCGCTCGAGGTGACCGAGGTCGAGCTCGAGGGCCCGAAGGAGGGCGAGGTTCTGGTCGAGATCAAGGCGACCGGGGTCTGCCATACGGACGAGTTCACCCTCTCGGGTGCCGATCCCGAGGGCCTGTTTCCATCGATCCTGGGGCATGAAGGTGCGGGCGTCGTGGTCGAGGTCGGGCCCGGTGTCACCTCGGTCGCGCCGGGGGATCATGTCATCCCGCTCTACACACCCGAATGCCGGCAGTGCGAGTTCTGCCTCTCGGGCAAGACGAATCTCTGCCAGGCGATCCGCGCGACGCAAGGGCAGGGCCTGATGCCCGACGGCACCAGCCGCTTCTCGAAGGACGGGCAGATGATCCGCCACTATATGGGCTGCTCGACCTTCTCCAATTACACCGTCCTGCCCGAGATCGCGGTGGCGAAAATCCGGGACGACGCCCCCTTCGACAAGGTCTGCTATATCGGCTGCGGCGTCACCACCGGCATCGGCGCGGTGGTTAACACGGCGAAGATCCGGCCCGGCGACACGGTGGCCGTCTTCGGCCTCGGCGGTATCGGTCTCAATGTCATCCAGGGTGCGCGCATGGTCGGCGCGGACCGTATTATCGGCGTCGATCTCAACCCGGAAAAGCGTCCGCTCGCCGAGAAATTCGGCATGACCGATTTCATCAATCCGCGCGAGGTCGACGATGTCGTGGAGGCCATCGTGGACCTCACCGGCGGTGGCGTCGACTACAGCTTCGAGTGCATCGGCAATGTGAAGGTGATGCGCCAGGCGCTCGAATGCTGCCACAAGGGTTGGGGAGAGAGCATCATCATCGGGGTCGCAGGTGCCGGGGAGGAGATTGCGACGCGGCCCTTCCAGCTCGTCACCGGGCGCGTCTGGCGCGGCACCGCCTTTGGCGGCGCGCGCGGGCGGACCGACGTGCCGAAGATCGTCGACTGGTACATGCAGGGCAAGATCAATATCGACGACCTCATCACGCACACGATGCCGCTCGAGGAGATCAATACCGCCTTCGATTTGATGCACGCGGGCAAGTCGATCCGCTCGGTGGTCGTCTATTGAGGGAGGGCGAGTGAGTAAGGGAAAGAAAAGCCGTTCGTCCTGGGCCCTTCGAAGGATGAACGAGTAGGCCGCCGCCCTTCGAGACGGCCCCTTGCGGGGCCTCCTCAGGGCGAACGGAAATTGCGAAACGCCGTTCGTCCTGAGCTTGTCGAAGGACAAGCGGGAGTGGGGCGGTGGCGAATTTCAGCCCCGAGCCATGGTGGCGCGGGGTTATTTCGGGAGGTGGAAGACAAGACCATGTACACCCATGTCACGCTTGGCACGAACGATCTGGCGAAGGGCCGCGATTTCTATGACGCGGTGCTGGCGACGCTCGGCATCACCCGCTTTCGCGAGATCGAGAACGCCGCCTGCTTCTGGCGCTCGGAGTCGGGGCAGATGTTCATTCTCTGTCGCCCGCGCGATGGCAATCCGGCGACCGTCGGCAATGGTGTGACGATCGGATTTGCCGCGCCGTCGCGCGCCGCGGTGCATGCCTTCCACGAGGCCGGCCTCAAGGCGGGGGGCACGGACGAGGGCGCACCCGGTCCGCGCGACTTCGCCCCCAATGCCTATGCCGCTTACTTGCGCGATCCGGACGGCAACAAGATCACCGCCCTGTGCATGGCAGCGGAATGAGGCGGCGCGTCTCGCGCCGGGCAGGGTAGGGCCATGAGCCGTATCGAAATCCTGTCC
>RFKS01000079.1 GCA_003694205.1 Alphaproteobacteria bacterium
CGCGACGATCGAGGCTGCCCGTGCGGGCGAGGCCGGCCGTGGATTCGCGGTGGTTGCCAACGAGGTGAAGGCACTCGCCGGCCAGACGGCACAGGCGACGAAGGAGATCACGACCCAGATCGAGGCGGTCCAGGAGACGACCCGCAAGATGGTGGACGCCAACAAGCGGGTCCGCGGTTCGATCGGCAATGTCACCTCGATCGCGGAGGAAATCGCCTCGATGCTCGAGGAACAGACGCAGGCCATCAGCGAGATCACCCGTGCCGTCACCGAGGCGGCCAACCGCTCGAGCGAGGTGTCGGCGACCATCGCCGAGGTCTCGTCCTCGGCCGGTGACATCGGCAGCTCGATGGGCGAGGTGCGGAGCACGGCGGGCCAGGTGTTCGGGCTGACCGAGACATTGTCGACGAAGGTCGACGAGTTCCTGACCGCGATCCGCGCCAACGGCGACTAACGGTCCCACTCAAGCCGATCCGCGCAAGCCTGAGGGCGCATCGACAAATGGCGTGCGGTGCCCAAGCGCCGCACGCTTCTCCTCATGCCGATTCGCTCAGAAGCCGGTCGTGACGCGATTCAAAATAGCCGGGCGCGGCGAAGCGCGCGGCAAAGAAGTCGATGAAAGCGCGCACCTTGGCCGAAAGGTGCCGGTTGGGCGCATAGACCGCCTGCACCGGGATCGGTGCCGGACGGAAGGCCGGCAAGACCTCGACGAGCGTGCCACGTGCGATCTCGTCGTCGAGGATGAAGGCCGGCAGGCGGGCGATGCCAAGACCGCCGACGGCGGCCGACTTGATGGCCTCGCCATTGTTTGCCACCAACGGTCCGGACACCTTGACCCGTTGCGCCGTCTCGCCGGTTCCCACCGTCCACTCCCGGCCGCTCGCCCGCCCGCGATAGAGAAGGCAGGCATGCTCTGCCAGATCTGTGGGTTGCGACGGCGTCCCGCACCGCCGCAGATAATCGGGCGCGGCCACGAAGAGAACCGGGACATCGGCGAGGCGTCGTGCGATCAGGGCGGAATCCTCAAGCTCGCCGATGCGGACCGCGAGATCATAGCCTTCCTCGACCAGATCGACGAAGCGGTCATTGAGCTCGAGATCGACCGCCAGCTTGGGATACCGACCGATGAACTCCGGCAAAGCCGGCGCGATGTGTCGGATCGTGAAGCTGAGGGCGCAATTGAGGCGCAAGGTGCCGCGCGGCTCGGCGCGCAGTGTCGACACCGCGCTGTCGGCCTCCTCGATGTCCTCGAGGATGCGGACCGCCCGCTCGAGATAGGCGCGGCCCTCCTCGGTCAGGCTCACCTGTCGCGTGGTGCGATAAAGGAGCCGCGCACCGAGATGGCTCTCGAGCGCCGCGACATGCTTGGAGACCGCCGATTTTGACATGCCGAGCAGCTCCGCCGCCCGCGAAAAGCTGCCCCCCTCGGCAACACGCACGAAGACCCGCAAGGCCGTCAGCTGATCCATCGCGTTTCTCCCTCCGGCCCGAAGAACGGGGACAAAATGACCCCGATTCATGCACAAGATGGTTACGCGCTTGCGGATTGTCATTCCATCCGGGAAAAACCGAAAATGACCCTGGCGTCGGGTCACCCCTTTTACCGGGCCTCGATTGCGCCTATATTCGGAGGTGCCGGGCAACCGGCTATGGCAGTAAACGGCACGTGCAATAGGCACGGCGGACCCGGGGGCAGTACCCGGCGCCTCCACCAGAAGGGCTCGCGCAGCGGGCGGGAGCCTTTCTCATGGGGGCGAACCAGGATCGACGCGTGCTGAAAGACGTTGCCTTCTGCCCGGCATGGTACCGCCGTAACGGACCACCCTTACAAATGCCAATGACAATGAGGCATTTGCTCTTGCCGCGTAATCACGGCCTCACGGCCAAGGTTACAAGGTAACGGGCACGGTTTTCAGGGGTGCACCGGGTAACAGAAGCATTCCCGCGGCTCGGAGGGCGCCGGGCACCAGAAGCCCTCCACCTTTCATCACCAGGAATGCTGGTTCCCGATTCAGGCGGTTGATGCCTTTGGCGGGATATGGGCGTTCACCGTCGGCTGCGTGACATCCAAGGCCCGCGCGGCAGCGACAAGGGGCCGGCGGCGTTCCGTCTTTTCGAAGATCCGTGCCGGCGGGAAGCGCAGGCTGGCGATCGTTCCTTCTCCGGGTGTACTGTCCAGCGTTAGCGTCGCCCCATGCATCTCGGCCAAGGCGCGCGTCAAGGCTAGCCCGAACCCGAGGCCGGATTCGCTCCGTGTATAGCCGCTGCCATTAACGGCAAAGGGGTGCATGGCCTCTACCAGGCGACCGGAATCGATACCCGGACCATCGTCCTCGACGCGAATGAAAAGGCCGCCCGCGTCATCGCGCGCCGCGGCCACCACCACGTGCCCGCCGACGCGATGGTAGCGGATCGCATTGCCGACCAGGCGCGCAAGCATCTGGCGCAGGGCCGCCATGTCGGCGAGCAGGCCCGGTGATCGCGACGGCAAACGCACCTCGAGGGCGACGCCCTTTGCCGCGGCCGAACTGGCGAACTCGCACTGGATACCGGCGAACAGGGTACGCAGATCGATCATCTCCTCGGACAGGGTCACCTCGCCGGTCTCGGCGCTGACATATTCGAGGATCGAATCGAAATGCGGGAGCAGCGTCTGGCCGGACCGGTGAATATCATCCGCATAGGCCGCGTAGCAGTCCGGAACGCCCTTGCCGAGGCTGTCATTGCGGATCAGTTCGGCAAAGCCGAGGATGGCGTTGAGTGGCGTTCTCAGTTCGTGACTCATGCCGGCGAGCAGATTGGTTTTTGTTTGGTCCGCCAGGTGCGCCCGCTTGAGTGCCTGCTCGAGCGATTCTGCAAGCCGGCAGTTCTCCGCCAGTTGCCGCGCATTCTCGCGTGCGCGTCGCCAGGCGAACAGGCTGGTGCCCGCCATTGCCAGCGTGGCGAGGAGGAACGGGCCGTCGAAGGCGCAATTCTCATGGGCTGCGCCGAAGAGGTCATGCACGAGCGGCCGGAGGTCGAAGGAGAGTCCGGCAAGAATGAGAAGCAGCAGAAAAATCCCCAGCCCTACCAAATCGCGTTGGCCGCCGAGGGCGGGAAGCCGGTCCCGTAACGCGCCCGATACTGATTTGAGCATGGTCCTCCCTTCCGCTCGGATAACGCCGCGCTTTTCCGCGGACGGGGCAGACCTGCCTTCGATCCGGCCTGCTCCCTTCAAAAGGAATGCAGAAGTCATACCAATCGCCACCCGTGTGCAAACGCTTGTTTTTCCTTGGCCATCAACCCATTCTTAGGGATGTTGGGCTGCGCTCTCATTGCAATTTGCGAAGCTTTTTGCAAAATGCGCGCCCACCAAGCGCCCACCGTGTATCAGACGCTGGACCCCCGCGATCTGCCACCGCTGGCCAGTCAGGCGGGAAGGTCCTATAAGGCGGGCGAAGGCAGTCGTTCCCTGCTTGAGGATGGAAGCGGACATGGCGGAATCGGCGATCCGATATGACGAGCTGGTGCAGGATGCCCTGCGCGGAGTGGTCCGCGCGGTTCTCGAACGCGTCGCGCGGGATGGCCTGCCCGGCGATCATCATTTCTACATCGCTTTTCGCAGCGGCGCGCCCGGGGTCGTCATTCCGCCACATTTGAAGAAGCGCTATCCGGATGAGATGACGATCGTGCTGCAGCACCGCTTCTGGGACCTCGAGGTAGACGAAGAACGCTTCTCGGTCGGTCTTTCCTTCGGCGGCAAGGCCGAGACGCTGCGCATTCCCTTTGCGGCCATCACCGGCTTTGTCGACCCCTCGGTCCAGTTCGCATTGCAATTCGCAGGCCGCACGGCCGCGCCATCGGAAGCGCCGCAGGGGGCCGCCGGTGGCGAGGCACCGGAGACGCCACGGGAGGCACCGGCCAAGGGCAAGTCGCCGCCGCCCGATGCGGCGCCGGGCGGTGCCGAGGTCGTCACGCTCGATCGCTTTCGCAAGAAAACCTGAAACCGCCCCGCGACGTCACCGGGGCCCCGGCCCCGTCACCCGGATATCGCGCGAGAATTTTGCAAGGAGCTTCCGATCCATGGTCACCCGGTCCGTCCGCATCGAACGCGACACCTTCGGCGAGGTCGAGGTCCCGTCCGACCGCTACTGGGGCGCGCAGACTCAGCGCTCGCTGATGAATTTTCCCATCGGCGGCGAGCGCATCCCGCTGCCGGTCGTCCACGCCCTCGGCATCATCAAGGAGGCGGCGGCCCGCACCAATATGGCGCTCGGGCGGCTCGACGCGCGACTCGGCGAGGCCATCGTCGCCGCGGCACGTGAGGTCGCCGACGGCAAGCTGGACGACCATTTCCCGCTGGTCGTCTGGCAGACGGGCTCGGGCACGCAGTCGAACATGAACGCCAATGAGGTGATCGCAAATCGCGCCATCGAGATGCTCGGTGGCGAACTCGGATCGAAGGATCCGGTGCACCCCAATGATCATGTCAACCGCTCGCAATCCTCGAACGATACCTTTCCGACCGCCATGCACGTCGCGGCGGCGCGCGAGGTCAACGGGCGTCTCCTGCCTGCGCTCGCCCATTTCCGTGCCGCGCTCGAGGAGAAGGCACGCGCCTGGGACGACATCGTCAAGATCGGCCGCACGCATCTGCAGGATGCGACGCCGCTGACGCTCGGGCAGGAATTCTCCGGCTATGTGCAGCAGCTCCGCAATGCGGAGCGGCGCGTGCGCGACGTCCTGCCCGCCCTTTACGAACTGGCGCAAGGCGGCACCGCGGTGGGAACGGGCATCAATTCGCCGAAGGGCTTTGCCGAAGGGGTGGCAAAGGAAATTGCACGGATCACCGGCCTGCCCTTTGTCAGTGCGCCCAACAAGTTCGAGGCGCTGGCGGCGCATGACGCGATCGTCGAGGCCTCGGGCGCGCTCAACACCGTTGCCGTGTCGATGATGAAGATCGCCAACGATATCCGCCTGCTCGGCTCCGGCCCGCGCTGCGGTCTCGGCGAGCTCCGCCTGCCCGAGAACGAGCCCGGCTCGTCGATCATGCCGGGCAAGGTCAACCCGACCCAGGCGGAAGCGCTGACCATGGTGTGCACGCAGGTGATGGGCAATCACATGACGGTGACCGTCGCCGGATCGAACGGCCATCTCGAGCTCAACGTCTTCAAGCCCGTGCTCATCTACAATCTGCTGCAGTCGATCCGGCTGCTCGCCGATGCGGCCCGATCCTTCACCGACCGCTGCGTCGCCGGCATCGAGCCCGACCGCGAACGTATCGCGAAGCTGGTCAATGAGTCGCTCATGCTGGTGACCGCACTTGCGCCGGTGATCGGTTATGACAAGGCGGCGGAGGTTGCCAAGCTGGCCCACAAGTCGGGCTCGACGCTGAAAGACGCCGCGCTCAAGCTCGGTTATGTCTCGGCCGCGGAATTCGACCGCGTCGTACGCCCCGAGGCCATGGTCCGGCCGCAGGACTGAGCGATGTCCTCGACGCCGCGCGACGGCCCGGTCAAACGCTCGGTCCGCATCGCCGGCCACGCGACGAGTGTCTCGCTCGAGCCGGCCTTCTGGGAGGAACTGCGCCGCATCGCTGCCGATGAAGGCGTGAGTCTCGCCAGCCTTGTTTCCGACATCGATGCCGACCGCACAGGCAATCTGTCGAGCGCGCTGCGCCTGTTCGTCCTCGAGCGCCTGAAGGCGGAGCGCGCGACCTGAGAGGAGAGCCTTGCCTCAGCCGCCACCCTCATCGGGCTTGCGGGCAGGCTTCGTCTTGTCGCGCATGAAGCCGAGGAAGCGGTCGAGAATGGCGCCGGGCACGTCCTCGAGCGCGGGCTGTGGCGGCGTCTTGCCCTTCTCACCGGCTGCATCCTCACCGACGATATCGGGCACGCCGAGCGCGCCCCGGGACGGCGCGATGGGTTGATAGGCGCGGGCCAGGATCTGCCGCATCAGCCACTGGCCGAGGGCATCGGTGGCGAGCTCGACATGCGGCCGTGCCAGCGATCCGGCAACGACAAAGCCGATCGGTGGCGCGTCCGGGTGATCGGCAAAGCGGAACAGTCCATCGCCGCGGACGCGCCAATCGGCAAGCGACAATGTGAGGCGCCCGGTGAAGTCGCCGGCGGCATGGACGAGGCGGATATCGTCGCTCTCGATGACGCCTTTGCGGGCGACCGCGGTGACGCTCAGGCGACTGAAGGGCGTGTCGCCGCTGGCAAGCGTGGTGCGGAAAAGCGCGGCGATGCCGCCCGGCTGGCGCAGACTTCCGAGCCGCAGCGACAGCGCCTCCAGATCGATCCCATGCAGGACGCCGTCACGCGCCGACAGGCTGGCACGACCGTCAAGCGTCGCCGCCATCGCCGCCGGGCTCTCGCCCGTTGCCGTGAAGCGGGCACTGACATTGCTCGTGCCGCTGGCGAAGCGGAGGCCGGCAAAGGACTGCAGCAGATCGGCGAGCTCGCCCCCCGCGAGGTCGAGCGCGACGGACAGTGTCGGTGCAGCGCGGGCATCAAGGCTTCCCAATGCCGTCACATCGCCGCCGAACAGGCCGGCCCGGAATTCGTCGAGCCGCATGAGCCCGTTCTCAAGCGACAGCCGGAGTTGCGGGGCGCGGAAGTCATAGGGGCCAAAGGTCAG
>RFKS01000011.1 GCA_003694205.1 Alphaproteobacteria bacterium
CCGACCGCGCGCCCTCTCCGATGGCCTATCTCGCCGCCGGGATCGCCTTTTGCTACATGACCCAGATCGGCCGCTATGCCGAGATCACCAAGCGCCGGCTCGGCCGTTACGCCGTCGTCCAGGACATGGAGATCAGCGATCTCATGGCATCTGCAGGCGCGAACCGCCCGGCGCGCGCGGGGCCGGTGCTGACCCATGTTCATATCGATTCGCCGGAGGACGCAGACACGGTCAGAACCATTGTCGACATGGGCGAACAGACCTGCTTTCTCCACGCCGCCTGCCGCACCGCGCTCAAGACCCGCATCCATGTCCGGCCGCCGCTTGAAGGAAACGAAGCGTGAGTGCTTCCCCGTTCACCGCACCGTCGGCGAACGCGCCATTGCGGGCCCGCTGGCAGCGCGGGGCGGCACGCTCGGCCTCGTCGACGATTGTCGAGCAGATCCTCGACGCGCTCCATCGTGGTGACCTCGCGCCCGGCGACTTTCTCGGCACCGAGGCCGAACTCGCGGACGCCTTCTCGGTCAGTCGCCTGCCGGTGCGCGATGCCATCCGCATGCTCACCGCCTTCGGCCTCCTTGACGTGCGGGTCGGCAAGGATGGCGGCGCCTTCGTCGCCGATCCCGAGCCGGAGCGGCTGGCGCGAGCGATGGCGGTGCAGCTCAAGCTAATGGGGGTCGACTTCGAGCAGATCCTTGATGCACAAAAGGTGCTCGAGTGCCATCTCGCGCGCGCCGCCGCCGGGAACCGGAGCGACGAGGATCTGGCGCGCCTGCAGGAGATCCTCGATGCCCTCGTCACCGCGCCCGCGGACGGTGACACCGCGGTCGGCCTCGGCATGGCATTCCATGCCGCGCTCGCCGACGCAGCGGGCAATCCGGTTCTGTCGCTGATGCTCAAGGCCCTCTTGCACATCCTGCATGATCATTACGCGCCAAGCAGCACGCCGGAGCGAACGCGTGAGGTGGCGGCAGCTCATCACCGTCTGCTCACCCTCGTCGCCGCGCGCGATGCCGATGGCGCCGCCGCGCATATCGCGGCCCATATCGAGGCAACGCGCGGCTATGGTCCGCGGCAGTCGCGGGACGGGGTGGAATGAGCAAAAGGATCGTCATCGTCGGCGCCGGGCAGGCCGGCTTTCAGGTCGCCGCGAGCCTGCGCCAGGGTGGCTTTGACGGGCGCATCATCCTGCTCGGCAAGGAGCCGCACCCGCCCTATGAGCGGCCACCGCTGTCGAAGGCCTATCTGACGGGCGAGCAGGCCGCGGAACGGCTTCACTTCCGCCCCCTCGCCTTCTTTGCCGAACGGGACATCACGCTCGAGACCGGCGCCATGATCACCGGGGTCGACCGCGCTGCGCACCGGCTGCACCTCGCCGACGGCCGCGTGCTTGCCTATGACCGGCTCGTGCTGGCGACCGGCGCCGGGGCGCGCCGGCTCGATGTGCCGGGGACCGATCTCGCCGGCATCCACCATCTGCGCACCCTCGCCGACGCCCGCACCCTGGCTGCGGCCTTGCGCGACGGGCCACGGCTCGTCATCGTCGGCGCCGGCTATATCGGGCTTGAGGTCGCCGCGGCAGCGCGTGCCATGGGCGCCCGGGTCACGATCATCGAGGCTCTTGATCGGGCGCTCCGGCGAACGGCCTCGGCGGCGATTGCCGATACGCTTGTCGCCCGCCATATCGCCGCCGGTGTCGCGTTCCGCTTCGGCACCGGCGTCAGCGCCATTCTCGGCCGCAACGGCCGCGTCGCCGGCGTTGCACTCGCGGACGGCGCCGAGCTCGCCGCCGATCATGTGCTCATTGCCGCCGGCGCGGCGCCGGAGACGGCTCTCGCCGAGGCGGCGGGCATAGGAAATCCGGCGGGGATCCCGGTCGATGCGTGGGGACGAACGTCGGACCCCGACATCTTCGCCGCCGGCGACTGCACGCTCTATGCGCACCCCCTCGGATGCGGCCCGGCGCGCATCGAGTCGGTGCAGAATGCGGTCGATCAGGCAAAGGCGGTGGCGGCGGCACTGCTTGGTCGCGACGCACCCTACCTTGCCGTGCCCTGGTTCTGGTCGGACCAGTATGAGCACAAATTGCAGATCGCGGGCCTGATCCACCCGGATGACAAAACCATCGCGCGCCGCGATCCCGATGGTGGCGGGCTGGCGGTGGCTCATTTGCGCGCGGGTCGCCTCGTCGCCCTCGAGGCGATCGACCGGCCGCGCGACTATGTGCAGGCGCGCAAACTCATTGCCGCCGGAGTGCAGCCGGACCCCGATCGACTCGCCGATCCCGCTGTCGCGTTGAAGGATCTGGCCTGAGCATCGTCAATTCGGCAATCATCGTGCAACAGGATGCCGGAGGGGACGATGACGAGCAGGCAATGCGACAGCGAAACGGGCGCAGGGATTCCCGATAACCCGCTTGGCGAGGACATTCTGCGGGCCGATAGGGACGCGCTGCAGGCGCTGCAACTCGCGCGCCTGCGCTGGACCCTTCTCCATGCCTATGAGAATGTACCGGCGCACCGCGCCGCCTTTGACGCCGCCGGCGTCCGTCCGGATGACCTCCGCGCGCTCGCCGATCTGGCGCGGTTCCCCTTCATGACCAAGGCGACATTTCGCGACCACTATCCCTTCGGCCTGTTCGCCGTGCCGCGACGGGAGGTCGTTCGCCTGCATGCCTCCTCGGGGACGACCGGACGGCCCACAGTCGTTGGCTACACACGGGGCGACATCGCGCGCTGGGCCGATGCCATGGCGCGCTCGATCCGCGCCGCTGGCGGCCGCCCCGGTGACATCGTCCACAATGCCTATGGCTACGGGCTCTTCACCGGCGGCCTCGGCGCCCATTACGGAGCCGAGCGGCTCGGCTGCACGGTGGTACCGGTCTCCGGCGGGCAGACCGTGCGGCAGGTGCGGCTCATTCGCGACTTCGCACCACGCATCATCATGGCAACGCCGAGCTATCTCCTGGCCATCGCCGACGCCTTCCGCGACGAAGGTCTCGACCCCCGCGACAGCGCGCTCGAGATCGGCATCCTCGGCGCCGAACCCTGGAGCGAGGAAATGCGTCGCGAGATCGAGGAGGGTTTCGCTATCGACGCCGTCGACATCTACGGACTTTCCGAGCTGATGGGCCCCGGCGTGGCACAGGAATGCGTGGAGACCAAGGACGGGCTCCATATCTGGGAGGACCTGTTCTATCCCGAGATCATCGACCCCGAAAGCGGCGCAGTGCGCGCGGAGGGAGAGGAGGGCGAACTCGTGCTGACCACGCTCGCCCGCGAGGCCCTGCCGGTCGTCCGCTATCGCACCGGCGACATCACGCGGCTCATGCCCGGGACGGCCTTCTCGGTGCGGCGCATGGCGCGGATTCGCGGCCGCAGCGATGACATGATGATCATTCGCGGAG
>RFKS01000080.1 GCA_003694205.1 Alphaproteobacteria bacterium
GCGCTGTCCGTGAGCGCGATGTCCATGCCCAGATCGGCGGCCAGCAGGGCCGCGAGAAATGCCGGCGCGGTGCGCGGCTCGATTCGCTCTGCCGGCATCCTGCCGGCAAGTGCCAGGCGCATCTCGTCGGACAGGATGAGGCGCTCGCCGCTCGCCTCGATTTCGAGCGGGCTCTCGCTGTCCGCGCTGCCGATTCGCACCGTGAGCGTGCCGCCGCGGATCAGCGACTCCGCGGCGATCAATGCAAGATTGAGTACGAGCTTGAGCAACGTCTTGTCGATTCGTGCGCCGTTCGTCGCCCAGTCGAGGCGTACCTTGCCGTCGCCGAGCAGGGCGGCGAGAGCCTTGCGGCCTTCCTCCGGGTCGACCTCGTTGCCGAAGCCGGCGCCGCCGCCGAAAGCGAGGCGAAAGAACTGCAGGCGGGCCGAGGTCTGCTCGGCGCTTTGGCCTAGAAAGTCGAGCACCTGCGCGCGCATGTCCGGATCATCTTCCTCGCCGAGGATCTCGACGCCGTTGACGAGCGCCCCGACGGGGCTGACCAGATCATGGCACAGGCGCGAGCACAGCATGGCGGCGAGCCGGGTCGCGGACATGGATTTTTCCTCCCTGACACGGGGCTCGGGGCCCGCGTCACCTCCCGTTCCGTTTCTTCTTGTTGCATCATCGGACGAAAAGCTTCAACACTCCGCCACCGCCAGGAAGACAGAATAGCGAAAAAGGGACCCGCCGGCATGGACAGCTCCTTACTTATTCCTCCCCTCATCACCGCGGTGTTCGACGCCGGACGCGAGATCATGGATGTCGCCGAGCACCGAATCGCCGTGCGGGAAAAGGATGACCGCTCGCCGGTGACGGAAGCCGACGAGCGCGCCGAATGGGTCATTCTCAAGGCACTCCGCGTGCTGACGCCGGGGATCCCCGTGATCGCCGAGGAGCAGGTGGCGAATTCGGGGCTGCCCGAGGTTGAGGACGGGCCGTTCTGGCTCGTCGATCCGCTCGACGGGACCAAGGAGTTCCTGCGCGGCGGTGACGATTTCACGGTCAATATCGCGCTTGTCGAGAAGCGGCAGCCAAGTCTCGGCATCGTCTATTGCCCGAAGGACGGGCGGCTGTTCGCGGGCCGCGTCGGCGAAGGGGCCTGGCAGGCCCGTCTCGACCGCGAGGGCAATCTCGGGGCGAGGCAGCCAATGCAGACGACGCGGCCGGCCCCCTCTCCGCTTCGCATCGTCGCCAGCCGGTCGCATCGCAATGCCGAGACCGACGCCTATCTCGCGCACTATCCTGATGCCGAGCTGGTCTCGATCGGCAGTTCGCTCAAATTCTGCCTCGTCGCTGCCGGCGAGGCCGACCTCTATCCGCGCCTCGGTCCGACCATGGAGTGGGACACCGCGGCGGGTCACGCCGTCCTACTCGCCGCCGGCGGCCGCATGGTGGATGCCGCGGGCGAGCCCTTCACCTACTTCAAGCCGGATTTCCGCAATGGTTTCTTCCTCGCCTGGGGCGATCCGGAGTTCACGCCGGTACCCTTGGCCGGCGCCGACGGTGGCGAAAGTCGCGGATGATCTCGCGCGCGGCATTGTGGCCGGCGAGCCCGGTGACACCGCCGCCGGGATGGGCGCCGGCGCCGCAATGATAAAGTCCGGCGACGGGGCCGCGATAGTCGGCGTATCCAAGCATCGGGCGGGCCGAGAAAAGCTGGTCGAGGCCGAGCGCGCCGTGAAAGATGTCGCCGCCGACGAGCCCGAATTCGCGCTCGAGATCCAGCGGGCTCAGGATGCGGCGCGCAATGACGCTTCGCGCGAATCCCGGAGCGTAACGGTCGACGGTGGCGATGACGTGATCGGCGGCTTCCTCGCGGGCTTCGTCCCAGCTTCGTCCATCGGGCAGCTGCGGCGCGAAATGCTGGCAGAAGAGGCTCGCCACGTGCCGCCCCGCGGGCGCCAGCGTCGGGTCGAGTGTGCTCGGGATCAGCATCTCGATCACCGGCTCGCGTGACCAGCCATCGGCGCGGGCATCGCGATAGGCGCGATCGAGATAGTCGAGCGTCGGTCCGATGATGATGCCGGCCGTATGGTGGTCCGCCGCCCCTGCGGCGGGTCGACAGGTGAATCGCGGCAATTCGTCAAGCGCCACATTCATGCGGAACGTGCCCGAGGCGCAGCGGAAGGCGCGCATGCGACGCAGGAAGTCGCTCGGCATGACCGCTGCATCGATGAGCTCGGTATAGAGCAGCTTGAGATTGGCATTTGCGGCGACGGCGCGCGCGATCAGCCTTCGTCCATCGGCAAGCACGACGCCGGCGGTGCGACCATTCTCGATCAGCACTTCCTTGACCGGCGCATTGACGTGGATGGAGACACCGCGACGCGCCGCCTCCTTCGCCATGGCCTCGGTGATGGCTCCCATGCCGCCGATGGCGTGTCCCCAGAGCCCGCGCTTGCCGTTGACCTCGCCGAAGGCGTGATGGAGCAGCACATAGGCCGAGGCCGCCTCATAGGGGCTGTGATAGGCGCCGACGATGCTGTCGAATCCGAGTGCCCCCTTGATGTGCTCATTCTCGAACCACTGCGCGAGAAGATCGGCGGCCGATTTGGTGAAGAAATCGAGGAGCATCCGCTCCTCCTCGACGGAAAGCTTGCGCAGGCGACCTGCAAGGCGCGCCGCTTTCAGCATCTCGCGCCAGCCGCCGCCGGCATTGGGCGGCGTCTCGAGAACGAGATCGCGCAGGAGATCGGCGGTCCGCGCC
>RFKS01000081.1 GCA_003694205.1 Alphaproteobacteria bacterium
ACGCAGGTCTTCGTCTATCACGAGGGCGATCACTACCGTACGCGACTGACCCACAGTCTCGAGGTGTCCCAGATCGCACGCTCCATCGCACGGGTGCTGCGGCTCGACGAGGACCTCGCCGAGTGCCTCGCACTCGCCCACGATCTCGGCCACCCGCCCTTCGGCCATGCCGGCGAGCGAGTGCTCGACGAGGTGATGGCGCCGCATGGCGGCTTCGATCACAACGCGCAGACCATCCGCATCGTGACCCGGCTCGAGGCGCGCTATGCCGCCTTTGCCGGGCTCAATCTGACCTGGGAAACCCTCGAGGGCCTCGCCAAGCACAACGGCCCGCTGGTCGCGCATCCGATCGATCCCGCCGCTCCCCCCGGGTCCCTGCCCTTTGCGCTCAGCGAATATCTGCGCGAACAGGACCTCGAGCTTCACACCTGGCCAAGTGCCGAGGCGCAGGCGGCGGCGATCGCCGACGATGTCGCCTACAACAATCACGATATCGACGACGGCCTGCGCGCCGGGCTCTTTTCGCTCGCCGAGATTGCCACGGTGCCGCTCGTCGGCCGCGTTCTCCACGCCCTCGACGGCGATCATCCAGACCTGCCGCTCTCTGTCCGGGTGCACGAGCTCGTGCGGCGGCTCATCGCGACGATGATCGAGGACATTCTGGCCGAGTCGCGGCGCCGGCTAGACGCACTCGCCGCCGCCGATATCGACGCGATCCGGGCGGCGCCGCATGCCGTGATTGCCTTCTCCGAACCGATGCGCGCTGACATCGACGCCCTGCGCGACTTCCTGCGCCGGAACATGTACCGCCACCGCCTTGTCAAGCGGACGACGGCAAAGGCGAAAAGGGTGGTGCGAGAGCTGTTCGCCCTGTATATGGGCGACCCTGGCCTGATGCCCGCCGAGTGGGCGGCGCGGGCCGGATCCCCCGGGAGCAGCGAGACGGCGCGCGCGGTGGCCGATTTTATCGCCGGCATGACCGATCGCTATGCCATCCGCGAATATCGAAAACTGTTCGACGTGACCGCTTTTCCGACATGAACATCTTCACCCACTTTCGCGACCGCATCATCGCCGCGATCGAGGCGGCGGTCGAGGACGGCACACTGCCCGCAGGCCTGCCGCTCGCGCGCATCACCGTCGAGCCGCCGCGCGAGGAGGCCCATGGCGACCTTGCCTGCAACGCCGCCCTCGTGCTGGCCGGACCGTCGCGGAGAAAGCCACGCGAAATCGCCGAGGATCTGGCGCGGCGGCTGGCCGCCGACGCCGAGATCGACCGCGTCGAGGTTGCCGGCCCGGGCTTTCTCAATCTGCGCCTTGCACCGGCATTTTGGCGCGCTCGCCTGCCCCAGATCCTGCGCACCGGCACCGCTTATGGCAGCTCGGACATCGGCGGCGGCGCGCGGGTCAATGTCGAATATGTCTCGGCAAACCCGACCGGCCCGATGCATGTCGGCCATGTGCGCGGCGCAGTCGTTGGCGATGCGCTCGCCAATCTCCTCGAGAAGGCCGGGTACGCGGTCACGCGCGAATATTACATCAATGATGCCGGCGCGCAGATCGATGTTCTCGCGCGCTCCGTCTATCTGCGCTATGCGGAAGCGCTTGGGCGCGATATCGGCACTATCCCGGAGGGGCTTTATCCCGGAGACTATCTCGTGCCCGTCGGCCGCAAGCTGGCCGAGATCCATGGCGACCGCTGGCTCGACGCACCGGAATCGGAATGGCTGGAGCCGATTCGCAGTTTCGCCACCGAAGCCATGATGGCGCTCATTCGCGACGATCTCGCCGCCCTCGGCGTGACCCACGAGGTGTTCTTCTCGGAGCGGTCGCTCCATGAATCGGGGCGGATCGACGAAACCATCCGCTGGCTCGAGGAACAGGGCTACGTCTATGAGGGCACACTTGCGCCGCCCAAGGGCAAGCCACCGCCCGAGGACTGGGAGCCGCGGCCACAGCTACTCTTTCGCGCCAGTGCCTTCGGCGACGACATGGACCGGCCGCTGAAGAAATCGGACGGCAGCTATACCTATTTCGCCGCCGACATCGCCTATCATTATGACAAGTTCCAGCGCGGCTTCCGGCACATGGTGCTGGTGCTCGGCGCCGACCATGGTGGCTATGCCAAGCGCATGGAAGCCGCGGTGAAGGCGATTTCCGGCGGCACCGCCCTTTACGACGTGCGCTTCTGCCAGCTCGTGCGCCTGTTTCGCGGCGGCGAGCCGGTAAAGATGTCGAAACGCGCCGGCACCTTCATCACGCTGCGCCAGGTGGTCGACGAGGTCGGCCCGGGCGCGGTCCGCTTCATGATGCTGACACGCAAGAACGACGCGCCGCTCGACTTCGACTTCGAGAAGGTGAAGGAACAGTCGCGCGACAATCCCGTCTTCTATGTCCAGTACGCCAATGCCCGGGTGCATTCGGCGCTGCGCAAGGCCATGCAGGTGTTTCCGGAGCTCGACACGGAGCCGGCATCGCTGGCCGAGGCCGACCTTGCCCGCCTCGAGGATCCGGAAGAGATCGCGCTCATAAGGCGCATGGCGGCATGGCCGCGCCTGGTCGAGGCGGCGGCGGAGGCGCACGAGCCCCATCGCGTGGCCTATTTTCTCTATGACTTGGCCAGTGCCTTCCATAGTCTGTACAATCTCGGCAATGATGACCCGGCACGTCGTTTCGTCATTGAGGCAGATGCGGCCCTGACGCGGGCACGGCTTGCTCTCATTCGGGCGGTGGCGCTCGTGCTGGCCTCGGGTCTCGGGGTGCTGGGGGTCGAGCCGGTCGAGGAAATGCACTAGCGCGTTTTCCGGTCGGGCAGGAGGGAGGCGGCGCACGGCGTCGAGCGAGCAGATGACAGACCAGGACAAGGACCCGTCATTGCCGGAGCGACCGCCCTGGCTTGAACCCGTCGCGGCAGAGGAAAGCGAGGCGCGGCGGCGCGCACGCCCCCTTCACCTGCTCATCGGCGGCGCCGCCCTTGCCGTCACCGTCCTCTTCGCGGCGCTCATCTGGGTGCTTTACAACGGCACCGGAACGCCGCCGGGCGAGACCCTCGTCCGCGCCCCCGAGGGTCCGGTCAAGGTGGCGCCCGAGGACCGTGGCGGCATGGCGGTGCCGAACCAGGACAAGCTGGTCTATGACGAGGTCGTCGGCGAGACGCCGCAGGTCGAGGAGCGGCTGCGCCCGGAGCCCGAGACACCCGTCGGGCGCCCCGAGGTGCCGACCATCGGTGACAAGGCCGCGGCAGCGCCGGAAGAGATCATAGGAGCAAAAGAGGCGGCGGCACCTGCGATGGGAGGAACGGGCAACGCGCCGTCCGCTTCCGCGCC
>RFKS01000082.1 GCA_003694205.1 Alphaproteobacteria bacterium
CGATCCCGACCGCGACCAGACCTTCCCGATGCGGGGGAAGGAGGAGGCGCACGACTATCGCTATTTCCCCGACCCCGACCTGCTGCCGCTCGAATTCGACGATGCCTTCATCGACGCAGCACGCGCCTCGCTGCCCGAGCTGCCCGATGCCAAGAAGCGCCGTTTCGTCGAGGATCTGGGCCTCCCCGACTACAACGCGCTGACGCTGGCGGCGGAAAAGGAGAGCGCCGAATATTTCGAGATGCTTCTCGAATGCCTTGTCGAGAAGACCGGCAAGAAGGCGACCGATCTTGCCGCTCGCGTGTCCAACTGGATGCTGTCGGAGCTTTTTGCGCATCTCAACAAGTCCGGGCTAGGCGTCGGGCAGAGCCCGGTCGCCCCCGATGCCGCGGCCGAGCTGCTCGCACTCGTTCTCGATGACACCATCTCGGGCCGCAGCGGCAAGGATGTGCTCGCCGAGATGATCGCAAGCGGCAGGGGGGCCGTCGAGATCGTCGAGGAGAAGGGCCTGAGGCAGGTCTCCGACACGGGCGCGCTCGAAGCTATTGCGGAAAAGGTTCTCGCCGCCAATCCGGCGCAGGTCGAGCAATACAGGGCGGGCAAGACCAAGGTGCTCGGCTTCTTCGTCGGCCAGGTGATGAAGGAAACCCGCGGCCAGGCGAATCCGGGCGTCGTCAACCGGATCCTGAAGCAGAAGCTCGACGACTGAAGGTCTTTGCCGTCTGCGGCGGTGGGGTGTCGAAGAGGCACGCGGAACGCGTGTGTCCCGCGGCTATCCGAATTCGGGCCAACAATCCATCCGGCATACCCCATCGCCCTCTCATGGCGCTTGCCCGGTCGGTCGGGCCGGGAATAAACACTCGCGATGCGCGCAAGATTTTCACAATTCCTGCCGGCCTTTAACGCTTGCTTAAGCACAGTCGGGGTCTAATGGAGGGGGAAACGGGTAAGAAGGCACATGGACCGCATCGAAGCGCTTGTCCTCAGGGCGCCGGCCGTGTCGCCCGACACCATCTGTGCAGACGTCTTCGAGCTCTTTTCGTCGGATGACGATCTGCTGGCGGTTGCGGTGGTGGACGGGGATCGGCCGATCGGCCTTGTCAATCGGCATCGGCTGACGCTGAAGCTTGCCGACCGTTTCGGCCGTCCGCTGTTCGAGAAGAAGCCGGTCACCCGGCTCATGGACCCGAAGCCGCTCATCATCGAGGCGGATGAAAGCGTCGACTATCTGGGACAACTCATCCTCGACGAGCGTCCTTCGGCCCTGGTACAGGGCTTCATCGTCACCCGCGACGGGCGCTATGTCGGCATCGGCACCGCACTGTCGCTGCTGCAGGTCAACATGGCGCGTTCGCGGCACCGTTCGGAAGAGCTCGAGCGGGCGAAGATCGCCGCCGAGACGGCCAACCGCTCGAAGTCGATGTTCCTTGCCAATATGAGCCATGAGCTCAGAACGCCGCTCAACGCCATCATCGGCTTCACCGATTTCATTCGCTCGGAGACCCTCGGGCCCATCCAGCCGAAGCAATATGCGGACTACATCAATGACGTGAACGAGAGCGGAAAGCATCTGCTCAACGTGATCAACGCCATCCTCGACATGTCGAAGATCGAGGCCAACCGGCTCGAGCTCAACGAGGATTATATCGATCCCGAGGAGACCGCGGAGTCGGTGGTGCGCATGATGCGGGCCACCGCCGAGCGGCATCGCATCACGGTCCTCCTCGATGTCGCGCCGGAGATCCCCGATCTCCATGCGGATGGTCAGCTTCTCAGGCAGATCCTTCTCAATCTGCTCTCCAACGCCATCAAGTTCTCGAACGACGGCAAGGAGGTCGTCCTGCGGGTGGCGCTCGATGAGGCCGGCGGTCTCGTGTTCTCCGTCATCGACCAGGGGATCGGCATTGCGGAATCCGATCTCGAACGCGTCATGGAGCCCTTCGGACAGGCCGACAACAGCCTGTCGCGACAGAGCGAGGGTACCGGCCTCGGTCTGCCCCTGTGCAAGGCGCTGGCCGAGGCGCACGGCGGACGCATTCGTCTTGCGAGCAAGCCCGGCGCGGGCACGCGTGTCGATGTCATTTTCCCGGCCGCGCGCACCGTTGGCGCCGATGCCGGGGACAGACTGCACAGCGTTGCCTGAAAATCTGCGCTGGGCGACGACGGGTAACGCTCCCGTTTTCCTTGGCCGCGTGTTAACCTTTTCTCAAAACCATGTCTGCCACGCTCGCCACATGGGGCGAGTTGTTGCCCCGTCCGGCAGAATGACGGAGGGAGATCATGGGACACGAAGACCGGAAATTTCCGGCACGCCTGAGGCGATATCTCGCTGCCGCCGAGAACGGCAAGGCGGAGGCCTTCTACCATCTCGGGCTTTATTATGCATCCGGCCACGGGGTCGATCCCGACTATGTCGCCGCGCACAAGTGGTTCAATCTGGCCGCGGTGCGGGGGGTCAAGGAGGCCGTTGCGGAGCGCGCCGAGCTCGCGCGTGAGATGAGCCCGGCGGACATCGCCGCGGCCCAGCGCGAGGCCCGGGAATGGCTGCAGGCCCACGCCGCCTGATCGTTGCCGGCCCGCGACCCCATGCCGGTCGTGCGCCTCGACTCGCTGCCCGCGCGTCGCGCGGCGCTCCTCCCTTGAACCGTTTCCGTCGCCGCGCTTGACGCACGGCCCCGAAGACTGCAAGCCTGCGCCCGAGGTTCTTTTGCCACGGGAGACCCCGAGATGCGCAGCGCTGCCCTTCTCCTCTGCCTGCCCCTCCTGCTTGCCGCCTGCGGCCAAGGTGCGCCCGGTACGGACCGCGAGGCGCTGGCACGGCTTGAACCCGACATCACCGCCGATGATATCGCGCAACATGTCCAGGTGCTGGCGTCCGACGCGTTCGAGGGTCGCGCGCCGGCGTCCGAGGGTGAGAAAAAGACGCTTGCCTATCTGAGCGCGCAGTTCACCGCCATGGGCCTGTCACCGGCCAATGGCGCAAGCTTCTTCCAGGATGTGCCGCTGGTCTCGATCACCGCCGATCCGACGACGGCGCGGGCACGCTTCGCCAAGGGCGACGAGGTCCGCGATCTCGCCTATCTCGACGACATGATGATCTGGACCAAGCGCGTGCGCGAGAGCGTTGACGTCGCGGATTCGGACATCGTCTTCGTCGGTTACGGCATCAACGCGCCCGAATATGGCTGGAACGACTATGAGGGCGTCGACGTGCACGGCAAGACCGTCCTGATCCTCATCAACGATCCCGGTTTCGCGACCGGCGACCCGGCCCTCTTCAACGGCAAGGCGATGACCTATTACGGGCGCTGGACCTACAAATACGAGGAGGCCGCGCGACAGGGTGCCGCGGCGGCGATCATCATTCACGAGACCGAACCGGCGGCCTATCCCTGGGA
>RFKS01000083.1 GCA_003694205.1 Alphaproteobacteria bacterium
CCGTGAGACTGGTGTACTCGGCCGGCTTGAGGACAACGGTGTTTCCCGCCGCCAGCGCCGGCGCCACCTTCCAGGCGAGCATGAGAAGCGGGAAGTTCCACGGGATCACCTGACCTACGACGCCGAGCGGCACATGGCCCGGGAGCGCCTGATCGCGAAGCTGCGCCCAGCCGGCGTGGTGATAGAAATGCCGCGCCACCAGCGGGATGTCGATGTCGCGGGTCTCGCGGATGGGCTTGCCATTGTCGAGCGTCTCGAGGACAGCGAGAAAGCGGCTCTGCTTCTGCACGAGGCGGGCCAGGGCATAAAGAAATTTCGCCCGCTCGTGGCCCGAGAGCTTTGCCCATTTGGGAAAGGCCCGCCGCGCCGCGGCGACTGCGCGATCGACATCCGCCTGCCCGGCGACGGCGATCTCGGCGAGCACCTCGCCGGTGGCCGGATTGCGGCTCTCGATGCTGCGCGCCTCACCCTCCGGCGGCGTCCACGCGCCATCGATGAAGAGGTCGAAGCGTTTGCCCTTTGCGGCGATCCATTCGCGCACATAGCCCGCTTCCTCGGGAGCCGGGCCGTAGGACATCTGGTCGAACAGTTCTGCGACGGATGGCATGATATCACTCACCCCATGGGATGGCGGTTGAGGGCCGAGTAACGACCGGTGACATGGTGCTCGAGCTGACGTTCGATGTCGCCGAGCAGGCGCGAGGCGCCGAAGCGGAAGAGCGCAGGCGAAAGCCAAGCATCGCCCATCTCCTCCTTAACCAGAATGAGATAGGCAATCGCCTCCTTGGCTTTCGAGATGCCGCCGGCGGGCTTGAATCCCACCATATGGCCGGTGCGCTCGTGATAATCCCTGATCGCGCGCAGCATGACCAGCGACACCGGCAGGGTGGCGTTCACCTTCTCCATGCCGGTCGAGGTCTTGACGAAGTCGGCGCCGGCCATCATGGCGACGGTGGCTGCCTTCGCCACCTTGGAGATGGAACCAAGCTCGCCGGTGGCGAGGATGGCCTTGAGGTGGGCCTCGCCGCAGGCCTCGCGGAAGGCCTTCACCTCGTCATAGAGCGCCTGCCAGTTGTCGGTGAGCACATGCCGGCGCGAAATGACGATGTCGATCTCGCGCGCGCCGGCAGCGACCGATTCGCCGATTTCGGCGATCCTGAGGCGAAAGGGCGAGAGACCGGCGGGAAAGCCGGTCGAGACCGCGGCCACCGGGATGCCCGAGCCTTCCAGAGCAGCGACCGCGGTCGGCACCATCTCGTGATAGACGCAGACCGCACCGACATGAAGCGGCCGCTTGCCGAAGCCGAGGGCCTCAAGCAGGTCGGCGCGCACCGGCCGCCGCGCCTTGGCGCACAGTCGGCGAACGCGTCCGGGCGTGTCGTCGCCCGAAAGCGTCGTGAGGTCGATGCAGGTGACGGCTTTGAGGAGCCAGGCCGCCTGCCACGCCTTCTTCACGGTGCGCCGCTTGGGTAGTGTCGCCACCCGGCGCTCGACCGCGGAGAGATTGACGCGGATGCTCTCCACCCAGCCCTGATCGAAGGCGGTGCCGGGATTGCGTGCTGGCGCGTTGTGGCCAGGCATGACGGCAGCCGCATGGCTGGCGTTTCCGCTTTCGATCATTGTCATTCTGGCTTCGGTACCCTGTGTCATGCTCCCTCACAAAAACGAATGACCGGCATCGAGCGGGTCGAGACCGAAATGACCGGCGAGCGTCTGGCCGATATCGGCGAAGCTGTCGCGAATGCCGATGGATCCCCCGTCCAGTCCCGGCCCGAAGGCAAGGATGGGGACGTGCTCGCGCGTGTGGTCAGATCCTGGAAAGGTGGGGTCGCAGCCATGATCGGCCGTGATGACTGCTATATCGCCGGGCTTCAGCGCGGCTTTGAGCGTGCCAAGTCGACGGTCGAAGGCCTCGAGCGCGGCGGCATAGCCGGCGACATCGCGGCGATGGCCGTAGAGCGTGTCGAAATCGACGAAATTGGCGAACAGCAGGCTCCGCTCCCCAGCCTCATCCATGGCCGCAAGCAGGGCGTCCATCACCGCCTCATTGCCGTGCGCCTTGATCGAGCGGCTGATTCCCGAGCCGGCGAAGATGTCGCTGATCTTGCCGATGGCGATGACCTCGCCACCGGCCTCCTCGAGCTTGTTGAGGAGAGTCGGCCGATGCGGTGGCGTCGCCAGATCCTTGCGGTTGCCGGTGCGCACGAATTCACCACGCCGCTCACCGACGAAGGGCCGCGCGATGACGCGGCCGATGCGATAGGCATCGACCAGCCGGCGTGCGATGCGGCAGACCTCGTACAGGCGCTCGAGCCCGAAATGGGTCTCGTGCGCAGCGATCTGGAACACCGAGTCGGCGGAGGTGTAGACGATCGGCTTGCCGCTACGGATATGCTCCTCGCCCAACTCCTCGATGATCACCGTGCCCGAGGCGTGGCAGTTGCCGAGCACGCCCGGAAGCCTGGCCTCGCGGACGAGCGCTTCGACCAGCTCTTCGGGGAACGAAGGCGCCTCGGGCGGGAAGTAGCCCCAGTCGAACTCCACCGGCAGGCCCATCATCTCCCAGTGGCCGCTCGGCGTGTCCTTGCCGCGGCTGCGCTCGGCGGCGGCGCCCCAATGCCCCCCCGCTGACGCGGGGGCATCGAGCGGCAAATCACCATCGAGTGCGAGGGCGGCATGCCCGAGGCCCAGTGAGAGAAGCTCGGGAATCACGAGCGGTCCCGCGCGCAGGCCCTCGCGATCCGCCTCGCCCCGCGCCGCCGCCGCGACAATGTGGCCGAAGGTGTTGGCCCCGGCGTCGCCGAAGGCGACAGCGTCGGGTGCAGCGCCGACGCCAAAGGAATCCATCACTGCCACGATCGCACGCATCCCTCGCGCACTCCCAAGCCGATATCCGGAAAGACCGCCCGCCGCTCCACGCGGGCCGCCGGGCGGGGCAATTTTCTGAGTGTGCGGTCAAAAACCGCCTCTTGTCCACATCGAAGTTGTCTTGTTAACAATTAGGCGGCATTTTGATACCAAAATTCGGCGGAGCGGATATGGCGCGATCATCGATACGACCCGAATCACGGCGTGGCAGCCGCCGGCGCACCGGCACTGAGGCGGCGACTCGCGAGCCCGCCGACCGTGTTCATAGCGAGATCGCGGACGCCATTCTCGAGCAGCGGCTCAGGCCGGGGACCAAGCTCGGCGAGCAGATGCTGAGCGACATCTTTGGCGTCAATCGCCCCGTCGTACGACGGGCGCTGATGCGGCTGTCCTACGACCGGCTGGTCGAGATCCGGCCGCATCGCGGAGCCTATGTGGCGAGCCCCACGCCCGACGAGGCGCGGCAGGTCTTCGAGGCCCGCCGCGTGGTCGAGGAATGGGTCGTGCGTGCCTGCGTCACGCGTGCCGACGAGACGGCGCTGCAGCGGCTGGTCCGCCATTGCGAAATCGAGGCCGCGGCGGCGGAAGCGGGCGATCGCGTGCGCTGGATCCGGCTCTCCGGCGAGTTTCATATCGAGCTCGCGCGGGCCGCCGGCAATGAGCGCATCGTGCGCTTTCTCGAGGACATGGTTGCGCAGACCTCGCTCATCATCAGCCTCTATGGCCGCAACGGCGGCACCCTGTGCTGCAATGACGAGCATCAGCGTCTTGTCGCGGCGATCACCTCACGAGACGCCGAGGCGGCAGTGGCCGGAATGCTCAGGCATCTTGATGCCTGTGAGGCCGCGCTCGAATTTCACGAGGAGCAGGAGGCGCAGGATCTGCGTGCCATCTTCAGCGCCTCGCTCCGGCATCGGGACGGTGGCTCAAGACACGGCCGCGGCTCCTGATTCACAATCATACGGGAACAGCACATGGACAGGCATGACTATGGGGCGGCGCTGGCCGCCATTGGCGCGCGCCACGAGGGACCTTTTCCCGCGACGGCACTCATTCTCGGCAGCGGTCTTGGTCGCTTCGCCGAGGCGATGAAGGTCACCGCCGAGATTCCCTATGCGGACATTCCCGGCTTTCCTGTCTCAACCGTTGCCGGGCATGCGGGGCGGCTCCTCATCGGCACTGCGGCGGGCCTGCCCCTTGCCGCCATGCAGGGTCGCATGCACCTCTACGAAGGCTATCCGGCGGCGCGGCTTGCGATCCCGATCCGCACCCTCAGGCTGCTCGGCGTCGAGCGCCTGATCATCACCAATGCCGCGGGCAGCCTGCGCAAGGCGTGGGGGCCGGGCACGCTGATGGCGATTCGCGACCACATCAATCTCTCGGGGCAGAATCCGCTCGCCGGCCCCAATGACGACCGTTTCGGTGCGCGCTTCTTCGACATGTCCGAGGCCTATGATTCCGCCCTTCGCGCCCGCCTGGCCGTGGCCGCCCGTGCCGAAGGGATCACCCTGCGCGAGGGGGTCTATGCGCAGGTGCTCGGTCCCAATTTCGAGACCCCGGCCGAGATCCGCATGCTTTCGCGCATGGGCGCCGATGCGGTCGGCATGTCGACGGTGCCGGAATGCCTCGTCGCACGCCATGCCGGGATGCGGGTGCTCGGTCTGTCCTTGATCACCAATCACGCGGCTGGTATCGCCGGTCACGCGCTCAGCCATGAGGAGACGATGGCCGAGGGTGACAAGGCCTATGAAATGATGAAACGCCTGTTCCTGCGTTTCTTCCGCGAGTTCGAGGAGGAGTCCGGGTAATGCGAGACGGTCGGATGGAGTGCCGCTTTCCCTCGGTCCCGGGGGCTGAACGAATTCTGAGCGATGAGGCGCTTGCCTTCGTGGCCGCGCTTCATTCGCGCTTCGGCGAACGCCGTCGCGCGCTTCTCGCCGAACGTGATCGCCGCCAGGCCCGCTTCGACGCCGGCGAGCGGCCAGACTTTCCAACCGACCACCCCGGACTTTCCGACCCCGAGTGGCGGATCGCCAGCGTGCCGGACGACCTCAAGGACCGCCGTGTCGAGATCACCGGGCCCGCCGAGCGCAAGATGATGATCAATGCCTTCAATTCCGGCGCCCGCGTCTTCATGGCGGACATCGAGGATGCGCTATCGCCGACAGCGGAGAACATCATTCGCGCCCAGATCAATCTCTACGATGCGGCGCGGCGGACGATCAGCTACCGTGACCCTGCGACGGGCAAGGACTATGCGCTTGGCGACAAGATCGCGGTTTTGAAGGTGCGGCCGCGCGGCTGGCATCTCGACGAGGCGCATCTTGTGATCGATGGCGAACGCGTGGCCGGCGCCTTCGTCGATTTCGGCCTGCACGCCTTTCACAATGCGCAGGCGCTCATCGACGCCGGGTCGGGGCCTTATTTCTATCTTCCGAAGCTGCAACATCATGAGGAAGCGCGGCTGTGGGCGGACGTCTTCGCCTTCACCGAGGAGTGGCTCGGCCTCGCACCGGGCACGATCAAGGCGACTGTGCTGATCGAAACGCTGCCCGGTGCCTTTCATGCCGAGGCCATTCTCTATGAGCTGAGGCAGAATATCGTCGGGCTCAATTGCGGGCGCTGGGACTATATCTTCAGCTACATCAAGACCCATCGCAAGGACCCGGGCGCGGTGCTACCTGACCGCGCGGCGGTGACCATGACAGTGCCCTTCATGCGCGCCTATGCGCTGCATGTGATCAAGGTCTGCCACCGCCGCGGGGCGCACGCCATCGGCGGCATGGCGGCGCAGATCCCGGTCAAAGGCGACCCAGCGGCGAACGAGGAAGCGTTCGCCAAGGTGCGCGCCGACAAGGAACGCGAAGCCGGTGACGGTCACGACGGTACCTGGGTCGCGCATCCCGCGCTGGTGCCGGTAGCAAAAGAGGTCTTCGATCGCCTGATGCCAGCGCCCAATCAGGTCGACCGCCAGCGCGAGGACGTGGTGGTGACGCAGGCCGATCTTCTCACACCGTGCGACGGCCCGAAGACGATGGCCGGGGTCAGGATGAACGTCAATGTCGGGATCGGCTATCTCGCTGCCTGGCTCTCGGGACGCGGTGCGGTGCCGCTCCACAATCTGATGGAGGACGCGGCCACCGCTGAGATCAGCCGCACCCAGCTCTGGCAATGGCGGGCTACCGGGACCCGGCTCGACAGCGGTGAGACGGTCGATGCGGCGCTCATCGATGCCGCCTTCCATGCCGAGGTGGAGGCGCTGCGGGAGGCACTCGGCGAGGAAGCGTTTGCGGTCGGTCACTACGGCGCGGCGGCGGACCTCATGCGCGAGCTGGTGCAGGCCGACGAGCTCGCCGACTTCCTCACCAGCGTCGCCTATGAGCGCCATTTCGCCGACTGAGGCGCACTCCGGATAACGGTTTGCCCGGCCCACCCTGCCACGCGCATGGAACTCCTTGCCCCTGCGTCGCGAGAGGGGCCATCGGTCCATTCCGAAGGGCAAGCGCTACCGGGCCGTGCGCGGCGGGTAGATGGCGAGGAACTGTCGCACGCTGCGTGCCACATGGTCCGTAATCAGTGCCTCGTCGACCGGGCCAAGGAGTCCGAGCACGGCCTGCAGGAAAAGATCGCCGCGGAGCAGGGTGCAAAAGGTGGCGCAGCCCTCGGCCGGGTCCGGGCAATCGATGAGTCCGGTTTTCGCCGCCCGGCGGATCGGTTCCTCGATCGCCTGCATCAGCCGCGCCGGGCCCTCCTCGAAAAAGAGTGCGACCATCTTGGGGTGGCTGGAAGCGTTGGCGGCGAGGATGCGGAACATCGCCGCCGCCTCGGCGGAAAGAATGAGCCGCATATATTGCCGGCCCATGGTCTCGAGCATCTCCGCAAGCGGCTGCGCGTGGGCATGGCGGATCGGGTGTTGCGGAAAATAGGCGGAGACGCGGTCGGCGATGACCGCGCGGAAAAGACCTTCCTTGCTCTTGTAGTGGCCGTAGACGGTCTGTTTCGAGACACCCGCTGCCGCCGCGATATCGTCCATCGACGTGCGCTCGAAGCCCTGGCTCAGGAACAATCCCGCAGCCGCCTCGAGGATTGCGCGCGCCTTGTCGTGGCTGCGCCGCCGGCCGCGGCGCGGCTTCTCCCCGATCTGGCTTGGTGCATTGCCTTGCATTTGTCACTAAACTCTTAGCAAAAGATCGAATCTTAAATATTGGACTGGGCCGTCTAGTTTGATATACAGGATTCGTCCGGCAACGGCAAGTCAATGCCGCCCGGCTCAGGCAACCCGGTTTGGAATGTGATGGCACCGACCCCGCCCCTGCGCCATCGAGCGATGATCGTTGCTCTCGTGATTGTGCTCGGCCTGCTCGTGGCACTGGGCTTTGCCGGCCTGCGCGGTGGCGGCGGTGAGGCGACGGATGGTGTCGAGCGGGCACTGCCGGTCTCCACCACCCGGGTGCATCTCGAGAAGAGCTACCGCATGCTGCGCGGCTTCACCGGCCGCGTGATCTCGCGGCGGCGGTCGGATCTCGGCTTCGAACTCGCTGGTCAGGTGGCGGCGGTGCTCGTCGATGACGGCGACCGGGTGGAGGCAGGGCAAGCGCTGGCCCGGCTCGACACGGCCCGCCTCGATGCCCGCCGCCGGGAGCTCGTAGCGCAGCGCGCCGAGGCGCTGGCCAATCGCGATCTCGCCGAAAAGACGCGGGCGCGCAATGCGGCGCTTTTTCGCGACGGGCACATTGCGGCCCAGAGACTCGACGAGGCCGAGGCGCAGGCGGCGGCGGCGCGCGCTCGCGTCGCGGCGATCGAGGCCTCGATCGCGGCACTCGATGTCGATCTCGCGAAGGCCGAGATCCGGGCGCCCTTCAAGGGGACGATCGAGAGGCGGCTGGTCGACGAGGGAACGGTCGTGGCCGCCGGGACACCGGTTCTGCGCCTCGTCGAATCCGACATGCTGGAGGCCGAGGTCGGCCTGCCGCTCCGTTTCGCACAGGGCCTGAAGCCCGGTGACCATCTTCCCCTCGAGACCGTGGATCACGACATCCTGTTCGCGCGCGTGAAGGGAATCGTGCCGGTCGTGCGCGGCGAGACCCGGACCGCGCTCGTCACCCTGACCCTCGCCGGCACCGCCGCCGCCGCCATCAGCGACGGGGCGCTGGTCACGCTCGAGATGGAGGACAGCATCGACGCAGAGGGCTTCTGGATACCGGTTCGCGCGCTCACCGCCGACGTGCGCGGTCTGTGGCGGGTGTACAAGGTGGCGCAGGACGATGGCGGCGGCGGCCGCATCGTCTTCGAGAATGTGCAGATACTCTACAGCGAGGACGGACGCGCCTTCGTATCGGGGACGGTCAGCGAGGGCGATCTGATCGTCGATGGCGGTGTGGCGCGGGTGACGCCGGGCAAGAAGGTGGAGGTGGTGAGCATCGACGGCGCCCCGATGCGGGTGGCAAGCGGCGGGCAGTGAGTCATGCGCAGCTTTTACAATTATCCGCGCCTCGTCGTGCTTCTGCTCCTGCTCATAATTGTTGCCGGGGCGGCGGCCCTCGGCACCATGCCGCGGCTCGAGGACCCGCACATGAAGAACCGTGTCGCCTTCGTGCTGACGCCCTTTCCCGGCGCGAGCGCAGAGCGGGTCGAGTCACTGGTCACCGAGAAGATCGAGAAGAAGCTGCGCGAGGTCGCGGAGGTCAAGCATATCAGCTCGGTGTCACGGCTCGGCTTGTCTTTCATCACCATCGAGATGAAGGACGAGGTCGAGGATGTGGCGCGCGTCTCGTCGCGTCTGCGCGACAAGCTCGGCGAGATCACGGATTTTCCCGAGGGTGTGGGCAAGCCCGTCTATGACGACGAGCGCCTCTATGCCTTCACCGCCCTGATCGCGCTGGTCTGGCACGGCAGCGGAGCGCCCAACTATGCCATCCTCGGTCGCCACGCAAAGGAGCTCGACACCCGCCTGAGCAATGTGGCCGGTACCGATTTCGTCCGCATCTTCGGGCTTCCCTCGGAAGAGATCACGGTCACGGTGGACAATGACATGCTGGCTGCGCTCGGCCTTTCCGCAGATGCCGTGGCGGCACGTATCTTCGGCGCCGACGCCAAGAACAGCTCGGGCGTCCTATCGGGCAGCGACGACCGCTTCGTCGTCGAGGTCGCCGGTGCCTTTGACAATCTTGCACGCATCCGGGCCGTGCCGCTCGCCGCATCGCCGGTGACGGGCATGGTGACCGTCGGCGATGTCGCCCGCGTCGAGCGGCGGCATCGTGATCCACCCGAGTCACTGGCCTATCTCGATGGCGAATACGGTGTCGTGGTGGCGGCGCGGATGCTCGAGACGACGCGCATCGACCGCTGGATGGATCGCGTCGGCCAGGAGTTGTCAGACTACCAGTCGCGACTGCCAGAAAATATCGAGGCGCGGATCATCTTCGATCAGGCGAAATACACCAATGCGCGGCTGTCGAACCTGATGGGAAATCTCGCCTATAGCGCGCTCATCGTCTTCACCACATTGCTCGTGACGCTCGGCTGGCGGGCCAGCATTCTCGCCGGCTCGGTGCTGCCACTGGCGGCGCTTGCCGCACTGGCCATCCTCGATCTCTTCGGCTTCCAGATCGAGCAGATGGTGGTGACCGGCATGATCGTCGCGCTCGGCATCATGGTCGACAATGCGATCGTCGTCACCGACGAGGTGCAGACGCGTTTGCTGCGCGGCGAGCGGCGCAGCCACGCGGTCGCGCGTACGGTGCGCAAATTGTGGCTGCCGCTTCTCGGCTCGACGGTCACCACGGTGATCGCCTTCATGCCCATCATCCTGATGCCGGGCAATGCCGGTGAATTCGTCGGCGGCATTTCGGCGAGCGTCATCGCGGCGCTTGTCGCGAGCTATGTCATCTCCTTTACCATCATCTCGACGCTTGCCGGCCGCCTGCTCGAACGGCGCAGCGCGGCGGTGGCAATCGACAGCCCGCGCGCAGAGCCCGAGCGCCGCTGGTGGCGGGACGGCATCGATGCGCGCCCCGTGCGCGAGGCCTTCCGGCGTTCCCTCGAATGGTCGATCGCGCACCCCCGGCGCTCGATCCTGCTCGCCGGCATCCTGCCGATGCTTGGGCTGGTCCTCCTCTATGTCGGACTCACCGAGCAGTTCTTTCCGCCCTCGGATCGTGACCAGTTTCACATCGAGATGACTCTGCCCGCGAGCGCCTCGATCGAGGACACGCGGCGCATGGTCGAGGAGGTCGACCAGCTCCTGCAGGCCGACCCCGACATCGTCGAGACCGACTGGTTCATCGGCGAGAGCGCGCCCAAGTTCTTTTACAATCTGCTGACCAATCGCGACGGCGTGGCCAATTTCGCGCAGGCGATGGTAACCGCGACCAGCGAGGACGCGACGAACGTCCTCATCGAACGCTTTCAGGCCCTCCTCGATCGCCGCTTTCCCGATGCCCAGATCCTGGTCCGCAAGCTCGAGCAGGGGCCACCTTTCGATGCGCCCATCGAATTGCGCCTGTTTGGCCCCGATCTCGAGACCCTGCGCGCTCTCGGTGAGGAGGTGGAAGGCGTGCTCGCGGGGATCCCGAGCGTCATCCACACGCGAACGAGCCTCGCCGTCGGGCGCCCCGAAATCGTCGTCGATGCCGATGAGGAAACCGCGGCGACGCTCGGGCTCGACCTGCGCCAGGTGAGCAACCAGCTACGCGCCGCGATCGCCGGCGCGGATGCCGGTTCGGTGCTCGAGGAGACGGAGGAGGTGCCGGTGCGCGTGCGTACCGACCCCGCCGCCCGGCGCAGCCTCGGCGGGCTACGCTCGCTCGAGATCGTGCCCCGCAATCCCGGCCGCGAGCGCGACGACAGCTATGCCGGCGTGCCCCTTACCGCGCTCGCGCGCGTGCACCTGACCCCGTCGGTGGGAGCGATCCCGCGGCGCGATGGTGAGCGTGTCAACACGGTGCAGGGCTTTCTGAGGCCGCACGTCCTGCCAGAGACCGCCTTTCAGGAACTGCGCCGGCGGCTGGCCGAGAAGGGCTTCACCGTGCCGCCCGGCTATCGGCTCGATATCGGCGGCGAGAGCGAAAAGCGCAACGAGACTGTCGGCAAGCTGCTCGCGCGTGCCTATGTGCTCGCAGTGCTGATGGTGATCGCCATCGTGCTCACCTTCAACTCTTTCCGGCTTGCCGGAATCACCTTTGCTTCGGCCTTGCAGGCGGGCGGTCTCGGGCTGCTTGCAGTATGGCTTTTCGGCTATCCGCTCGGTTTCGTCGTTATCATCGGGCTCATGGGCCTCATCGGTCTCGCCATCAACGCCTCGATCGTCATCCTGTCGGAGCTAAAGGGCGATCCCGCTGCGGTGGCAGGCGACGAGGCGGCGATCGTCCATGGCGTGATGTCGACCGGTCGCCACATCGTCTCGACGACGCTGACCACCGTCGGCGGCTTCATGCCGCTCGTCCTGTCCTCGAGCGACTTCTGGCCACCCTTCGCCATCGCCATCGCCGGCGGCACGCTGCTCACCATGATCGTGTCCTTCTACTTCGCCCCGGCGGCATTCAAGGTCGCTCTCGCCTGGCGCCCGTTGCGCGGGGCCGATGCCGCGTCCGGCGGGTCGCCGCAGCCGCTCGGTCCGCAGCCGGCGGCGTAACGTGTATCACAGCGCGTCGATCTCGCGGCGCAGCTTCTCGCCCCTGTCGGTGGCGATGCGCTCGAGCGTGCGCACCCGCTCCTCAAGCGCATCGATGCGCGCGAGCTGGTCGGCGACGCCGAGATTCTTGAGCTGCTCCTCAAGGTCATCGATGCGATGACCGCTCTTCAGCCGGTGTTTGTAGATGCTGCCGATGGTGCCGATGAGCACGACCAGCACCACCATTTCGAAAACGCCCATTCCTGCCTCCTTGCCTCTGTTTTTCCCTCAAATGCGTTGCCGGGAAGCCTAACCGGATTCGCCGCTTGCGGGAACAAAGTCGCGAAAGGTGATGCGCGTCTCCGCCTCGACCGAGATCAGGAAGAGGGCCTTGAGGGCCAGCTCGACGAAAACCTCCTCAGGCAGGATGTCGCCCGTCACGGGGTGCGGCGCGTAGCGGAAGCGGGTTTCGAAGCGGTTGATCCGGGCCGCGATCGAGGGCCGGAACGCTTCCGGCGCGATAATGTCGAGCTCGGCGACATAGGGCACAGGCCCGCGGCGATCGACGATGAGTCGGCTGTCGAGATACTTCGCGAACTCCTTCTCGTCCTCGTCGAGGAATGCGGCGCTGGTCTCGCGCAGGCGATAGACGGCACGCTCCGGCGTCATCTCGACGAGATCCGCGTCGTCGGGATCGAGATCCCCGATCACCTCGTTATAAAGGCGAAAGGCCCGGCCCTCACCCTCGTCGCCCTCATAATCGGCCAGTTCCTCGGCGTCCGGCACATGGCCATCGGATTCTAGAAGCTGCCAGCGCTCGCTTGCCGGCCGGCGCGGATCGTAGCGCTCGACGCGGTTGATCCTTGTGTCGCCGACATCAAGCCGGAGGTGGCGCGTATAGGCATAGCGCGTTTCCGACATGCTGGTGCGGGCCAGTTCGATCGCTTGTTCGAGCAGGGCGCGGGCATCATCTTCTGCCGCGGACGCGCGGGCGCCCGGTGGCACGACAAGGGCGGCAACCAGTATCAGCGTCGCAAGCAGAAATCTCGACATGTCGGACCTCGCCAGTCATTTTTCACCATATTCGGAATACATATATCGGAGAGAGATATATCAATTGCAAGTACAAAATCCCCATTGATCCGCATTGTGCGCTCAACCAAACGCCGGCTGCAGGCGTTCCCGAATCGTGCTAGACTGCACGCAGGGATCGGTGGAATGGTGGAGACGAGGCCATGGCCTATATGGTCCGAACGATAGCGTTGGCATGCGGCCTTGCGGCGATTCTAGCGTTGCCCGCCTTTTCCGGAGCCGGGGCGCAGTCGACCGGAAGCCGGATCAATTCGGCGCCGCCCTTCCCGATGGCCCGGATACGCTTTGACGAACCGTCGGAGCTTGGCAAGATCCGCAAGGCACTGGCCGATGGCGAGATCGACAAGGCGCGCAGGATCGCGAACGATTTCCTCGCCAGCGATCTCGCGCCCGAGATGCGCTATGCCGGTCTCAACGCGCTCTGTGCGGTGGAGAGCTCGGCAAGGAACTGGTCGGCGGCATTGGCGGCCTGCAACGAGGCCATCCGCATCCGTCCCAATCACTGGATGGCGCTCAATACGCGCGGCACGGTCTATTATCTGAGCGGTGACGTGGACAAGGCCCGCAGCGATTTTCGCAAGGCCTATGAACTGGTGCCGGAGAAGGGTGGCAACAGGGATGTCGTGCGGCACAATCTCGCCCTTGTTGGCGTGACGGTCGGGGACGGCGGAAACAGCTAGACCGTGCCGCCGGCTTCGCCGCCCGACACCAAGGTAACGCCCGAATTCATTTGCCATTTGCGGCTGTGATACGACTTGGCCGGACGCTCGGCCGGGTGGCGAACGTCCGCGACCTGGAACGATGCGCGCAAGAGATCGCAGCAATTGTTATCGAATTGGAAATATATCAGTTTTAAACTGGTGTGACCGCACCAATGGATGAGGCAGCAATCGGACCATGACGGCACACCGACGCTCCGCTGCCCGCCCGCTGTGCCCCGAAGGCTCCCTCTGTGTCAGCGAGATCGCGCCCTGCGACAGGGACGCGATCCCCGAGGATCATCCTGTCCGTGTGTTTGACGACTTCTGGCACGGCCTGCCGCGGCAGCGGCTGCCGCATCGCGATGCACTCACACCCGCGGCCATCCCTTCGCTCCTCAAGTGGCTGATGATCCTGGAACAAGGGGGAACGACGGAGCATCCGACATTTGTCGTCCGCCTGCAGGGAACGGCCGTTCAGGCGCTCAGCGCCGGCAATCTGACCGGCCGTGAACTCGCCGCGTTTACCGAGGGCGACGCCTACCGCAGTCGCCTTGCCCTCTTCCGCGACGTGATCGCCGCCGCCGCACCGCGCTATGGCCGGGCGACCCTGATCTCGCCGAGCAATGCGAAGATTCCGACGTCGGTAGGGGTCTTCCCCTTTTGCACGAACGATCCGGCGCGCCATCACCTCGTGATCATCGCTGGCCCCGACGATGCGGCGCTGCGCGCGGCGCTCTGACCCCGGCACAGGCGTTTGCGGCACTGCAGACTGACCCAGTCGCCCTCGAACCGGCGGCGCTCGAGGCAGATGCCGTGGCGCCGGTAGGCGGCGCGCACCTGCGCCTCCTGTGTTCGCAGCAGTCCCGACAGGATGAGCCGGCCGCCGGGGGCGAGCGCGCGCGCGAGCGACGGCGCCATGGCAATGAGCGGCCGGGCAAGGATATTGGCAACAACCAGATCGAAGGGCGCGGCCGCGCGGAGCCGGCGGTGCGCCATGCCGGGTGCAACGAGCGGAACGAGCGCGGGGCCGTGCAGGTCGCGCCGGAC
>RFKS01000084.1 GCA_003694205.1 Alphaproteobacteria bacterium
CCCCGGGAGCAACGCGCGGGCGCTGTCACGCCGATGCGACGCGCCTTGCCGCGCGGATTGCCTGCCAGATGGCATAGGGTGTCGCCGGCATGTCGATCTCGGTAACGCCGAGCGGTGACAGGGCGTCGAGCACGGCATTGATCACCGCCGGGCAGGCGCCGATGGTTCCCGCCTCGCCGCACCCCTTGAGACCCAGCGGATTGGTCGCACAGGGGATTTCCACATAGTGGAAGTCGATACGCGGCAGCTCGTCGGCCCGCGGGATGCCATAGTCCATGAGGCTGCCGGTGAGGAGCTGCCCCGCCCCATCGAAACGCACCGCCTCGCCGAGCGCCTGCCCGATCCCCTGCACCACGCCGCCATGCACCTGGCCGCGCACGAGCAGCGGGTTGATAACCGTGCCGAAATCGTCGACGACTGTATAGCGCTCGAGGCGGACCGTTCCCGTCTCCGGATCGATCGAGACCTCCGCGACATGGCAGCCATTGGGAAAGGTGGAGTCCGGCTTGGTATAGGCGGCATCAAGGTCAAGGCCCGCGGCGAGATCGTCGGGGAGATCAGCGTCGCGGGCGGCGGCAGCGAGTTCGAAAACGTCCATCCGGACATTGCTGCCCTCGATCAGGAAGTGATCGTCGGCGAAGCGCACGCGCTCGGGCGGGCAGTTCTCGAGCGCCGCCAGCACCCGGCTGCCGCGTTCGATCACCGCGTCCGCGGCGGCGACACAGGCGTTGCCGATCATCTGCAGCGAGCGCGAACCGCCGGTACCGCCTCCGGTCGCCTTGCGCGCACTGTCGCCCTGCACGACGTCGATACGCGCCGGATCGATACCAAGCCGGTCGCCGAGGATCTGCGCATAGGCGGTCTCGTGTCCCTGCCCGTTCGACTGCGTGCCGACGAGCACCTCGAGCCGCGCCGCCTCGGTGAAGCGGAGACCGATCTCCTCGGTCGGATCGCCAAGTGTGCATTCGACGTAATAGGCGATTCCGATGCCCCGATACCGGCCTGCCGCCGCGGCAGCTTTGCGCCGCGTCTCGAAGCCCGCAAAATCGGCGCGTTCGAGCGCCGTCGCGAGAATGCGTGGAAAGTCGCCACTGTCGTAAACTGCGCCGGTCGCGTTCTTGTAGGGCATGTCTGCCGCCGGCACGAGATTGCGACGCCGGATCTCGTCCTGTCCGAGACCCATCTCGCGCGCCGCCCGGCTCATCAGGCGCTCGAGAAGATAGGCCGCCTCCGGCCGTCCGGCACCGCGATAGGCGTCGATCCAGGGGGTGTGCGTGTAGACGCCGCGCACCTCTTCATGAAATGCGGGGATGCGATAGGCGCCAGTCATCACCTGCAGCGGCGCAAAGGTCGCGATCGCGGGGCCGAAATTGCTCATATAGGCGCCCATATTGGCCCAGGTCTCGATGCGATAGCCGAGGATGTGGCCCTCACCATCGAAGGCCAGCGCCGCCTCGCTCACGAGATCGCGGCCATGGGTGTCGGAGAGAAAGGACTCGCTGCGCGAGGCGGTCCAGGCCACCGGCTGCCCGAGCTGCCGCGCGGCGACCATGGCGAGAATGTATTCCGGATAGAGAAAGGTTTTCATGCCGAAGCCGCCACCGACATCCGGCGTCACGAGGCGGATCCGTTCCGCCTCGACCCCGAGCACGCGTGCCGTCATCGGCAGGAGCCCGGCAACGCCTTGCGTGGCGAGATAGGCGGTGAAGCCTTCGGCCTCATCGTAAAGTGCATTGATCGCGCGCGGCTCCATCGCGGTCGGCGCGACGCGATTGTTGTAAAGCCGGATGCGCGTCACATGGGCGGCACGGGCGAAAGCGTCCGCGACTGCCCCGGCATCGCCGGTCTGCCAGCGAAAGGCAATATTGCCGGACGCCTCCTCGTGCACGAGCGGCGCGCCCGGCGCGATGGCCGCCTCGATCTCGCCGACGCCGTCCTCGGGCTCGAGATCGACGTGCACCTCTTGTGCCGCGGCAAGCGCGGCATCGAGGCTTTCGGCGACGACGAAGGCGACGCCCTCGCCGCCATGACGAATCCGCGTCGCAGCGAGCACCGGGCGTTCTTTCGTTATCCCGTCCTGCGATGGCACAAGGCACGGAATCGGCCCGATGCCGGCGGCCTCGAGATCGGCGGCGGTCAACACGAGGCGCACCCCCGGCATCGCCCGCGCCTCCTTGGTCTCGATGGCGCGAATCCGGCCACAGGCAGCATCGGCGCGAACGACGACGCCATGGAGCTGTCCGGGAAAACGCATGTCGTCGGTATAGCGCCCCCGACCGGTGAGAAAACGCCGGTCCTCGAGCCGCCGCATGGGTTGTCCGATGCCGAATTGCCGCATGCCCCTCGCGCTCCCCTTGGCTATCGCCTAGTCCATGAACGACGGATCGAGCCGCGCCGCCTTGCGCAGCATCGCCGCCCAGTTCAGCGCCGCCGGCGCATCGAAGCCGACCGCACCCTGCCCGGCGACACGCGCCGCCATCGCCTCGTCCTGCAGGAGCAGACGCCCGCCGCCTGCCTGCGCGGCGATCTGCATCTCGCAGGCGCGCTCAAGGAAGAACAGCCGCAGGAAGGCCTCGCCAATGGTCTCGCCGACGGTGAGCAACCCGTGATTGCGCAGCAGCATCTGGTGCCGGTCGCCGAGATCGGCGACCAGCCGCGCCTTCTCGTCCGCATCGAGCGCCAGCCCCTCATAGTCGTGACAGGCGAGATCGCCGAGAATGACCAGCGCATTCTGCGTCAGCGGCAAAAGCCCTTCGGCCTGGCTCGCGACGGCGGTGCCGGCCACCGTGTGCACGTGCATTACCGCCCGGGCGTCCTCGCGCGCCATGTGAATCGCCGAATGGATGGTGAAGCCGGCCGGATTGACCGGATGCGGGCTGTCGAGCACCTTGTTGCCCGCGGGATCGACCTTGAGCAGCGAGGACGCCGTCACCTCCTCAAAAAGAAGCCCGAAGGGATTTATCAAAAAGTGATGCTCGGGACCAGGCACGCGCACCGTCAGATGGGTGAAGATGAGCTCGTCCCAGCCAAAATGGGCAACCAGACGATAGGCGGCCGCGAGATCGACCCGAAGCCGCCATTCCTCCTCGCCGACCTGCTGCCGTACCGTGGAAGCCCCCGCCTGCGCCGTCGCCATCACACTCTCCTCCCGCACGCCATCGGCCACTGCGCGGGCAGCATCGCCGCTTGGCGCAGGAAAATAAAGCCCCAGGATGGGACGCACGGGAATTTGCCTGCCGGCGCGTGTCTTTTTTTGCCATCGTGCTTGATCGGCAGGGCGATTCCGCGACAATGTGGAGTGGATTGGTCCACTATGCCGAGCCCGTGATGCCCGACACCGTTCCCCTGCGCGCGCCCGACAAGCCCCTCGTCGATCCCTTCGGACGACAGGTGACCTATCTGCGCGTCTCTGTGACCGATCGCTGCGACTTCCGCTGCACCTACTGCATGGCGGAAGAGATGACCTTCCTGCCGCGACGCGATCTCCTGAGCCTCGAGGAGCTTGACCGACTATGCAGCGCCTTCGTCACATTGGGCGTGCGCAAGCTGCGCATCACCGGCGGCGAGCCGCTCGTGCGCCGCAACATCCTGTGGCTCTTCGAGCGCCTCGGGCGCCATCTTGCAAATGGCACACTCGACGAATTGACGCTGACCACCAACGCGAGCCAGCTCGCGCGCCACGCGGCGGCGCTCCATGCTGCCGGCGTGCGCCGCGTGAATGTCTCGCTCGACACCCTCGATGCGGAGAAGTTCGCCGCCATCACGCGGCGCGGGCGGCTCGAGCAGGTACTTGCGGGTATCGAGGCGGCGCGCGCGGCCGGTCTTGCGGTCAAGATCAATACCGTCGCCCTGCGCGGCATCAATGACGACGAGTTCGATGCGCTCATTCGTTTCGCCGGCGAGCGCGGCTGCGACCTGACGCTCATCGAGACGATGCCGCTTGGCGAGATCGACGGCGATCGCACCGCCCACTATCTGCCATTGGGCGCGGTACGCGCGGCGCTCGCGGAGCGCTGGACGCTCGAGGACATCGACTATCGGAGCGGCGGGCCGGCGCGCTATGTGCGGATCCGCGAGACCGG
>RFKS01000012.1 GCA_003694205.1 Alphaproteobacteria bacterium
GTGTGTGGCTCCTCCATCGCGACGGTCGCGACAATGGCCCGCGTTGCCCTTCCCGAGATGGTGCGGCGCGGCACCGAGCGCGGCTTTGCCGCAGGCACGATCGCCGCCGGCGGGACGCTCGGCGTCGTCATACCGCCATCGGTCCTGCTCGTCATCTACGCCCTTCTCGCCGATCAGTTCATGCTCGCCGTCTTCGCCGCGGCCGTCGTGCCCGGAATCCTTGCCGCGGTCATGCAGATGCTGGCCGCCGCCGGCTATGCGCGGCTCAGGCCCGATGCCGCGCCCGCACTCGAACGCATGAGCTGGCGCGAGCGCTGGGGTGCCGTACGACGCGCCTGGGCGGTCCTGCTGCTGGCATTCGTGCTGACCGCCGGCCTTTATGGCGGTGTTGTCACGGTCAGCGAGGCGGCGGCGCTCGGTGCAGTCGCCGCCTTCCTGCTCGCGGTCCTGCGCGGCCGGCTGTCGTGGGCACAATTGTGCAAGGTCGCCGAGGACACCGCGCTGTCGAGCGGCATGATCTATATCGTTATCATCGGCGCCTTCACATTCAGCTATTTTCTTGCCGTCTCCGGCCTGCCGGAGGCGTTGGTCGGGCCGATCACCGGGTCCGGCCTGCCGCCGCTCGCGGTGATCCTTCTGCTTTATCTCATGTATCTTGCCCTCGGTGCCGTCTTCGATCCGGTGGCGGCGATGGTCGTCACCCTGCCTTTCGTGCTGCCGGTCATCGACGGGCTCGGTTATGATGCGGTGTGGTGGGGAGTGATGCTGGTGATGGTTTCGGGACTCGGCATGATCACGCCGCCGATCGGCATCAATGTCTTCGTTCTCAAGGGTCTCGCGCCGGGGCTTTCGCTGGGCGCCATCTATCGCGGCGTGCTGCCTTTTCTCGCCGTCGATCTCGTCCGGCTCCTGCTGCTCACCCTGTTTCCGATTCTTGCCACCTGGCTGCCGCACGCCATGGGGCTTCTGTGACCGACTAGGAGAGGTGCCATGACCACCAACCGCCGCATCCTCAATTTCATCGACGGCCGCTGCGTCGAGGGTCGTGGGCGCTGGTTCGAGGACATCAATCCCGCCGATGGCGAGGTTGTGGCCGAGGTGTCCGAGGCCACGGCAGCGGATGTCGATGCCGCGGTAAGCGCGGCGAAGCGCGCCCTCGCCGGTCCGTGGGGAAAGCTCGGGGTCGAGGAGCGCGCGGCGCTTCTGCACAAGGTCGCGGACGGCATCATGGCGCGGCTCGACGACTTCGTCGCCGCCGAGATGGCCGACACCGGCAAGCCGCTCATGCCGACGCGGATGGGCGAGATTCCGCGCGCCGCCGGGCAGTTCCGGGTGTTTGCGGAAATCGGCCGCGTGACACCGATGGAGATGTTCGAAAGCGCGATGCCCGACGGCCGCCGCGCGCTCAATCTCGTGCACCGCGTGCCGCGCGGCGTCGTCGCCGCGATCTGCCCGTGGAACCTGCCGTTCATGCTGCTCACCTGGAAGGTGGCTCCGGCGCTGATCTGCGGCAACACCGTCGTTGTCAAGCCGTCGGAGGAAACGCCGGCGACGGCGGCGCTGCTCGGCGAGGTGATGACCGCGGCCGGGATTCCGGAAGGGGTCTATAATGTGGTGCATGGTTTCGGGCCCGATTCCGCGGGCGAGTTTCTCACCACTCATGAGGGCGTCGACGCCATCACCTTCACCGGCGAAACGAAGACCGGCGAGGCGATCATGCGCGCGGCCGCGGTGGGCACCCGGGGTGTCTCGCTCGAACTCGGCGGCAAGAATGCGGGCATCGTCTTCGCCGATTGCGACTTCGCCGCCGCCGTCGCCGGCGAGACCAAGGCCGCCTTTCACAATTGCGGGCAGATCTGTCTCGGCAATGAGCGGCTCTATGTCGAGCGTCCGATCTTCGAGCGATTCGTGGAGGCGCTCGCCGAGGCCGCGCGCGGCCTGCGCATGGGAGACCCGATGGACAAGGCGACGCAGATCGGGCCGCTGATCTCGCGGCAGCATCGCGAGAAGGTGCTTGGCTATATGGAGCAAGCCCGTGCCGCCGGGGCGGAGGTTCATGCCGGCGGCGGCATTCCGGCGCTCGGCGACCCCTTCGACAGGGGCGCCTGGATCGAGCCCACCCTGTGGACCGGCATGGCCGAGGACGCGGCAGCGGTGCGGGAAGAGATCTTCGGCCCCTGCGTCCATGTCGCACCCTTCGACGACGAGGACGAGGTGCGGGCGCTGGTCAACGACAGCCCCTATGGCCTGACCGCAACCCTCTGGACCCGCGATCTTGATCGCGTGCACCGGCTGGCGCCGGCGCTCGAGGTCGGCGTGGTGTGGGTCAATGACTGGATGGTACGCGACCTGAGGACCGGTTTCGGCGGCGCCAAGGGCTCGGGCATCGGCCGCGAGGGCGGCGTCCACTCGCTCCACTTCTATTCCGAGACGCGCAATGTGTGCATCCGGACCTGAGCAGCCGCAAGAGCGGCTGCCGGCGCCTTCCGCCCGCGCTTCGAGACGGCCCTTACGGGCCTCCTCAGGGCGAACGGAGGGAGGCAAGTCCCGTTCGTCCTGAGCTCGTCGAAGGATGAACGGCGCTCCCCCCTTTCGAGATGGCGCGTTGGGGTCCGGCAGCCGGCGACAATCTAATCCCTGAGCCCATGCTCGCTGAGCAGCTGGTAGAGTGTCGGGCGGCTGATGTCGAGCAGGCGGGCGGCTTCCGAGATATTCCCCTCGGCCTGCGCCAGGGCCTGCTGGATGACGCGCCGTTCCGCTTCCTGGCGGGCCTCCTTGAGGGTCATCAGCGGTGCCGCTTCCCCGCCCACGGGGAGATCGAGATCGGCGGCCGTGATCTTTCCGGTGGCGCAGGCGAGCGCGCGCTTGATGCGGCTTTGCAGCTCGCGCACATTGCCCGGCCAGTGATACTGGGTGATCGCTGCCAACGCATCGCCCGCAAGGCCGGGGTTGGCGAGGCCCTGCTCGCTGCTCCACGCCTCGAGGAAACGCTGCGCGATGAGAATCGCGTCCTCGGGGCGCTGGCGCAGCGGCGGTACGGTCACCACCGCCTCGCCGATACGGTAATAGAGATCCTCGCGGAAGGCGCCTTCGGCGATCGCCGCCTCGAGATCGCGGTTGGTTGCGGCGACGAGGCGGAAGTCGACCGGGATCGCGCGCCGGCCACCCACCCGCTCGATGCTTTTCTCCTGCAGGACGCGCAGCAGCTTGCCCTGCAGGGCCTGTGGCAGGTCGCCGATCTCGTCCAGCATGAGCGTGCCGCCGTCCGCCTGCTCGATCTTGCCCACCGTCGTCTTGTGCGCACCGGTAAAGGCGCCCTTTTCGTGCCCGAAGAGCTCGGATTCAAGCAGGTTCTCCGGGATCGCCGCACAATTGATGGCGACATAGGGGCCCGCCGCCCGCCGGCTCAGCTTGTGCACGCCCTGCGACAGCAGTTCCTTGCCGGTGCCGCTTTCACCATAGATCAGCACCGACACATCGGTCCGTGCGAGCTGCGCGACCTGCCGCGCCACCTCCCTTAATGCCGGATTGGCGGTCAGCAGGCCTGGCACCATGTGGTCGCCGGCACCGGCAAGAAGCGCCCGGTTCTCGGCCTCAAGCTCGTGCAGCCGGAGCGCCCGCCGCACGATCAGCGACAGTTCCTCCTGGTCGAGTGGCTTTTCATAGAAATCATAGGCACCAAGGCCCACCGCGCGGACCGCGTAGGAGCGTTCCTTCTGCCCGGTCATGACGATGATCTTGGCCTCGGGGACGCGCTGCAGGATCTCGCCCAATGCCGCCAGGCCCTCGCTCGGGCCGTCCGCATCCGGCGGTAGGCCGAGATCGAGCAGAACGACCGCCGGTCGCGCCTTCGCAAGTGCCTTGAGAGCGGACGGGCGATCGCCGCAGGTGATGACCTCGAAATCGTCGAAGGCCCATTTGACCTGACGCCGGATACCCTCGTCGTCGTCAACGACGAGGAGCCCTGCCGTGCTGTCCTCGCTCATGTCCTTCCGTTCCCCTGTTCCCTGTCGGCTTCGAAGGCGGGCAGGCGGAGCCGCATCGTCGTTCCCGATCCCGGACTGCTGATCACCTCCAGCTCGCCGCCCATTTCACGTGCGAACTCCCGGCACTGATAGGCCCCGACGCCAAGCCCGCGCGCCTTGGTCGAGCGGAATGGCGTGAACAGGCGCTCGCGGATGAAATCCTCGCTCATTCCGGGACCGTCGTCGATCACGTCAATGATGGCGTGACGCCCGTTGCGCGCGAGCCTGACGGCCAGCGTCCCCTCCGGCCCCGCAGCTTCGCGCGCGTTGGCGAGCAGGTGGTCGATGACAGCGCGCAAACGGTCCGGGACCAGGCGCACCGCGAGGTCCGTGCAATCGGGTGTCACGTGATAGGCAACCGGTGTCGAGTCGCCACCGGCGCGGTCCGCCAGTTCGGCGCGCAGAAAATCGTCGAGCGTCACAATCTCGGGGGCGTCGGGGGCTCCCTGGCCGGCGGCGAGACGGGCCATGCGATCGAGCAATCCCTCCATGCGTGTCACCGCGTGCCGCACGGTCTCGATCATGTCCTTCTGGAACGCCGGGTTGCCGGCGTGACGATCGAAATTTTTCATCATCATCGAGAGCTGGCTGATGATGTTCTTGAGATCATGCGCGACGAACGCATATTGCCGGTTGAAGCGCGCGAACTGCCGCGCTTCCTCGAGCGCCGCCGTCGCCCCCTTCTCGGCGAGGAAGCTCGCGCACTGCCGGGCGACGAGCAGGACCAGCTCCTCATCCTCGATATCGATCTCCTGCCGCACCCGGGGGCGGGTGAGAACAAGACAGCCGACGAGGGTGCTCTCATGCGCCAGCGGCACGACCATCCAGGCGTCCGCATCGGCGCCAAAGGCGCTCGCGGCAAGGCGCTCGCCATGCAGGCAGCGAGGCCGACCGTCTTCCGACCACAGGCAGGCAAGGTCGTCCTCGCCGACATCGAGGGCACGCGGCCTGTGATTCCAGACCGCCGCCAGGTGCATGCCGGTATCATCGCGCAGCCAGAGGGCGCCGCCGGGCACCTCGAGCAGGTCGGCGCAGGCGCGGATGATTCGGTTCTCGAGCGGCGCCGCCTCGGCCTCGATCGCCAGCGTGTGCATGAACCGGCGCCATTCATGGGCATAGTCGTATTTGCGCTCATAGAAGTGCCGGGCGAGGAACAGCCGCATGCGTGCGCGCACCGTCCCCGAGGTGACGAGGAAGGCGAACAGGAGCAGTGCGGTGAAGAGAAGTCCGATCTGCAGCGGCACGATATCGGCGGCGGGAAAGCGTCGCAGCAGGAGTGCGACCGCGGCGACCAGAACCAGATAGAGCCCGAGACCCATGAGGGCGAGCGAATAGAGCGCCACCTGGCGCGAGACCCGGAGCTCCAGCCGCCAGGGCTTGTAGCGCCAGGCGGCGATGGCGATGAGCGGGAAGGCGATGAGATTGAGCGGGCCGCGCACTTGAAAGAAATCTGCGCCGACGACCGGAAAGGCAAAGCCTTGCGTGTAGAGAAAGAGGTCATAGATTCCGAGGGCGCCGAGCGGAAAGGCGAGGAATTTGAGCGACCAGCGCTCGGACTCGCCGGCGGATTGCCAAGCCGCCAGCGCGATGAGAAGAAACAGGACGATGCTGCCGAGATCGGTGACCATCACGATTCGCGCAAAGCTCTGCGGGCCGATGCCGACGAGGAATGGCGCCGTCGCCTTGCCAAGAAGGAGCAGCGGCGCAACGAGCATGGCGACGCGCGGAAAGCCACTGCGCGGCGGCGGAAAGAGAAAGGCGAAGAAGAGGATCCACGCCGTGTAGTGGGCGGTGAAGCTTATCTCGGTAAACAGGCGCCCTCCGGTGCCGCCGAAAAGACCCGCGCCGAGTGCCCAGGCCCCGTGCAGGGCCGTCGCCAGCACGAGAAGGCGCGTCTGCAAACGGCGCCATCCCATGGCCAGCAGGACGAGGCTCATGAGCAGATAAGCGACAGCGGCAATCGCGTAGGCCGTGGCGTAGATCATGAATGTCCGTTCACCTCTTCCCCTTTGCCTATCCCTATCATGAACTTGCGAGCAATGGTCAAACAGCTTGAGTGGGGCACCGTGACCAGTAGCGCCCTTTGCTAAGGCCGCGTTCTGCTCTAGTCTGGCCCTCCCGCGGCGCGACGTCCGGGATGGTAATGGGCCGGGAACGGAGACCCCAGGCGGCGGCACGGCCGTTGCCCCGGGGCAAGGGGAGAGGACAGGCGAGATGAGGATACGGGGTCGATTTGCTATCGGGGTCCTTCTGGCGAGTGCCATGATGGCGGGGCTCACTGCGTGCAGCGAGGGAGATCCGGCCGAGCGAACCGCGAAATATATGGCGTCCGGGCAATCGAAGCTCGCGGCCGGCGACTATCAGGCGGCGATCATCGAATACAAGAATGCGGTTCAGCTCAGCCCCACCGATGCCGCCGCGCGTCTTGCCCTCGGCCGCGCCTATCTCACCCGCTATCATGTGCAGGCGGCGGAAAAGGAGCTCGAGCGGGCCGCCGATCTCGGCGCGCCGGCAAGCGAGGTCTATCCCTATCTGTTTCGCGCCTGGCTCCTCCTCGGCAAACCGGAGGACGTGATCGGGCGCTACGAATCATTGGACGAGGCTGCGGCCACGAGCCCCAACATAGCGGTCCACTATTTGGATGCGCTGCTGGCGCAGGGACGCATCAAGGACGCCGCCGCGGTGCTTGAGAATCTTCCCCAAACGGACCCCGGCGTGCTCGTAAGGAAGGCGCAGGTCGCCTTTGCGGAAGAGGATCGCGACCAGGCGCTGGCGCTTCTTGCGCAAGCGCTGGAGGCCGATCCCGACAACATGGACGCCAATGCGCTGATGGGCCAGCTCAAGGCCATCGAGGGAGACCGGGAGGCGGCGCGCACATATCTTGCGCGCGCGCATGCGGCCGACCCCTATGCGCCGGCGGTGGGGCTTGCCTATGCCGGGCTTGTCGTGGACCTGAAGGATCTCGATACCGCAAAGGCCGTACTGGACCAGCTCGAATCGAATGGCATCACCTATACCCAAGCCACCTATCTGCGTTCCGTCATCGCGCTTGAGGAGCAGGACTTCACCAACGCCAAGGCGCTGGCGGAGAAGGTGCTGGCGGCGAATCCGCGCTATGCGCCGGCGGTGCTCGTGGCCGGCATCGCCAGCAGCGCGCTCGGTAATGACGAGGTGGCGGTCAATTACCTGCAGCGCTTCGCCGACGACGCCGCGACCCCCGAGGTCGCCCGGCGGGCGCTGGCCTGGTCCAATCTGCGGCTCGGCCGCGCCGACGCCGCGCTCAAGGTGCTCGACGCCGGCGACAGCACGACCTGGACCCCCGAGCAGCTTCGCCTCGCGACGACCGCCGCGGTGGCCTCGAAGAATTATGACCGGGCCGTCGAGCTTCTCAATGGCCTGTCGGAGCGGGAGCCGGACAGCATTTCGGCCATGGCGGCCCTTGCCGCGCTCAAGCTCGCACGCGGCGACCGCGCCGGGGCCGAAGCGATCCTCGACGAGATCGACGATCCCGCAAGGGTGAAGACCCCCGAGGACAAGATCCGTCTCGCCCTCGTCTTGATGCGGGCCGGGCATCTCGACCGCGCCCTCGCCCTCGCCGAGGAGGTGCGCGCGCTGCCCGATCATGCTGTGCAGGGTGCAACCCTTGCCGGCATGATCGCGCTGGCCCAAAAGGATGATGACAAGGCCATCGCCGCCTTCGAGGCGGCGGTGGACGCCGATCCCACGGATGTCGGTGCCTTGCGCGCTCTGGCCCAGCTTTATGTCAGGGCGGGGCGCACGGATGAGGCACGCGAGCGGGTCGAGCACGCCCTCGAGGCGGCGCCGGGCGATCCCGAGCTCGAGACCCTGCTCGCCTTTGTCAGGGCCTCGGCAGGTGATCGCGAGGCGGCGGAAGCCGCCCTGCGCGAGGCGGTGAAGAATGCGCCCGAAAATGCGCAGGCGAAGATACGCCTGGCCAAGTTCCTGCTTGCGTCGAACAAGCTCGCCGAGGCACTGGAGATGGCGCGCGCGGCGGTCAAGGACGCCCCCGAGAATCCCGATGCCTACAAGATGGTCGGCTATGCGCAGCTCGCCTCTGGCGAGACGCAGGCGGCAATCGCAACATTCCGCCAGGCGGTGGCGCTTGCCGACCAGGATGCCGAGGCACATTTCGGCCTCGCCCAGGCCTATGCCAAGATCAACGATGTCGCGGGCGCGGAGAAGGAGTTGCGGGCGACGCTCGCAGCCGACCCGCGGCGGCAGGATGCGCGGCTCGTTCTTGCCCGTCTGCTGATGACCACCGGGCGCACGGACGACGCCCTGCCCTTGATCGCGGAGCTCGAGAAGACACTGCCCGCGAATCCCGATGTCATCGAGCTGCGCGCTCTCCACGAACTCGGGACGAAGGGCGCCCGGGCGGCCATTCCCTACTACCGCAAGGCTTTTGAGGCCGATCCGCGGCCGCCGCGGGCGATTGTACTGGCGCGGGCCGAGTGGAGCGCTGGCGAACGGGAGGCGGCGCTTGCGACGCTCGCCAATGCACGCAAATCGGCCCCTGAAGATCTCGATCTCATCGTTGAGACGGCGCGCTATGAGCGTGCGCTCGGGAATCGGGACAAGGCGCTCGAGGCATTCGCTCATGCGGTGCGGCTGGCCCCCGACAATGCGGTGGCGGAGAACGACTATGCGTGGCTGCTTTGGGAGGCGGGACGTGTCGACGAGGCGCTCGCCCATGCCCAGCGCGCCTACGACCTCGATGCCGGGCGGCCGCAGATCAAGGACACATTGGCCGTGATCCTGCTTGCCAAGGGCGAGGCCGGGCGGGCACTCGGGCTCCTGCGCGAGGCGGCGCGGGCCTTGCCCGACAATGTCTCGGTCCAGATCCATCTCGCCGAAGCGCTGCTCGCCACCAGCGAGAAATCGGAAGCGCGGCGCGTGCTCGAATCGGTCCGGCCGAAGGCGAAAGGCGAGGACGCGGCCCGTATCGAGAAGCTGCTTCTCAGGACCAGTGACTGACGGGACGTGCGGGCGGCACCGGTAGACGCGGTGCCGCCCCTGTAGCCAGCTGGCCTATTTGTGCGGCAGCGGCGTGCGCGGGAAGCGCTCCTCGCGCATCGCCGCGTGATAGAGGAAGCTCGCCAGAATCACCGCCGCCTGTTTGGCGTCCTTGGCCTGCACATGATCGAAGGTGTCGATCTGGGTATGGTGCAGGCGCGCGCCATAATCGAGCGGGTCCTGGATGAATTGATAGGCGGGGAGCCCCACCCACTGGAAATAGAGGTGGTCGGTGCCGCCGGTCTTGTTGAGCGTGATCGTCTCTGCCGCCAGGTCATGGAAGGGCGTGAACCAGCGCTCGAAGATCGGTGCCGCGGCTGCATTGCCCTCGCCATAGATACCGCGGATGCGCCCTGAGCCATTGTCGATGTTGAAATAGACCGACAGCTTCTCATGCTCGGGCTTTGTCGTCACCGGATAGGTGTCGGAGAACCAGAAAAAACTCGGCAGCTTTGCCTTTTCCTCGTCCGCGGGCGGTGGGCGGGTGCCGAAATGGTTCTGGACATAAGCGGCCGAGCCGTAGAGCCCCTGCTCCTCACCGCCCCACAGCGCGAAGCGGATGGTGCGCCGCGGCTTGACCTTGAGCGCGCTCAGGATGCGTGCCGCCTCCATGACGATCGCCGAGCCGACACCATTGTCGACCGCGCCGTCGCCGACGAACCAGCTGTCGAGATGGGCGCCGGCCATGACCACTTGCGGATTGCGGCCGCGCCCCGGGATCTCCGCTATCGTGTTGTAGGCCTTGGGATCGTCGTCGTAATAGCGCGCCACGACCTCCATTTCGAGCTCGACCGTCTGCTCATGCTCGATCAGGCGCAACAGGCGCCGATAGTCCTCCGACGACATGGCGACCGCCGGAATGTCCGGGCTTTCGCCGGTCTTGTGCATATAGGCCGAGGCCTCAATGAGCGCCGCGTCGCGTGGGCTGCGACGGACCACCGCAAGTGCCCCCTCCTCCTTGAGGAAGGCGTAGAGTTTGGGCTGGAAGTGGAAGATCTTCGCGAAGCGATCCGAGCGGTCGGGCTCGTCATCCGGAATACGAAAGGCCTCGCGCTTTGCAAGCTCCTCCGCGCTCAGGCGCCGGAAGAGCGGCTTGTCGGGTATCGACGGCTTGCCACCGTCGCTCAAGAGCACGATCTTGCCCTTGAGCTTGCCCTTGAACTTCTCGAAATCCTTTTCCGACTTGATGATCGCCTTTATCGCCTCGCCGCGGATGACACCATTGGTGCCCGGGTGCCAGCTCAGGGGCAGGGCGTAGAGCTGGGCCTCGCGTGGTGCGACCATGCGCACCACCGATTTCGAGAAGCTCCAGCCGCGCCCGAATTCGAAGCCCTCGAGATGGGCATTCTTGAGGCCCCATTCGCTGAACTTGTCGCGTGTCCAGTCATTGGCGCGCCTGAGCGCCGGCGAGCCGGTGAGGCGCGGGCCGATGACATCGGTCATGTATTCCAGCGTTTCCATCACCTGCGAGTGATTGAAGCCTTCGTCGCGGATGCGGTTGACCATGTCGAAATCGACCGGCTCGGGCTCGGCGGCGAAAGCCGGAATGGCGATGACGGTGGCAAGTGTGAGGCTCGCGAGCAGATGACGCATGTGGGTCCTCCCCGGTCGGTTCCCGAAATGATTTCTTGGAAGTCTGCGCTCGTTCCGGGTCTGCGGTCAAGCGCGTGCGGGATAGCGGCAGGGGTCCGAACCCAGGGTGACAATTGAGCATTGCGCGCCCTCCGTTCGTGCTGAGGAGACCCGTATGGGTCGTCTCGGAGGGCGGGAACGCCGTTCATCCTTCGACAGGCTCAGGACGAACGGCATCCATGTTCCCGTTCGCCCTGAGGAGGCACGCATGGGCCGTCTCGAAGGACGAATGGAGGGCTTCGACCAGCCGCTTCTCGCAGCTGCTCAGCCCGAACGGATCCTAATTCTTGCCGCCGCTTGCTCCAGATTTGGAATCGTGGAGCGCGAGCCGGACCCACACCGGAGCGTGGTCGGACGCCTTCTCGCGGCCACGGACGAGACGGTCTACTTCGGCTGCGCGTAGGCAATCCGCAGCCTGCGGCGAGAGCAGGAGGTGGTCGATGCGGATGCCGTCGTCGCGCTGCCAGGCGCCGCGCTGGTAATCCCAGAAGGTGAAACAGTCGCCGACGGGATGGCATTGCCGGATGGCGTCGGTCCAGCCCTGGTAGATGAGGGTGCGCCATTTCGCCCGCGACTCGGGGCGGAACAGCGCGTCGTCCTTCCAGGAATCGGGGTCGTGGCAGTCCTGCGGCGTCGGGATGATGTTGTAGTCGCCGGCGAGAACCACCGGGCGCTCGAGCGCGAGCAGTCCACGCGCATGCGTGATCAGCCGGTCGAGCCAGGCGAGCTTGTAGTCGAATTTCGGCCCCGGCGCCGGGTTGCCGTTCGGCGCGTAGATCGAGGCGACGCGCACGCCACCGATGTCGGCCTCGATATAGCGCGCCTGATGGTCCTCGGGGTCTCCTGGCAGGCCGCGCAGAACCTCCCGGATCGGCGCCCGCGCGAGGAGTGCCACCCCGTTGAAGCCCTTCTGGCCGTGGGTTTCCACATGCCAGTCGCGGGTCTCGAATTCGAGGCGCGGGAAAGTCTCGTCGCTCGATTTGATTTCCTGCAGGCAGACGACATCGGGCGCGGCCTCCTCGAGCCATTCGAGAAGCCGCGGCAGCCGCGCCTTGATGCCGTTGATGTTGAAGGTCGCGATCTTCATGGGAGATGTGTAGCGTCTTGCTCGCGGCTGCGAAAGCCGCCACGGGCGCGCGCTGGTCAGGAGGCCGCCGCGGCCGGCATGATCTCCGGCGCGATGACCGGATCGCGCTTGATCGTGCGCAGCACCACATTCGAGCGGATGTGGTCGATATAGGGCATCTGCATCAGCACGTCCTCGAGAAAGCGGCGATAGGCCCGCATGTCGGACGCCAGCACCTTGAGCACATAATCCTCGTCCCCGGTCGTCGCATAGCACTCCTGCACTTCGGGACGCGACAGCACCACCTCCATGAAACGCTCGGTGTTCATGCGCACGTGCTTTTCCAGCCGCACATGGACAAAAACGGCCTCCATCAGTCCCACCTTCTCGGGGTCGACGAGCGCCGCATAGCCGGTGATCACGCCGCGCTCCTCGAGGGCGCGGATCTTGCGCCAGCAGGTGGAGGCCGACATGTGCACCCGTTCCGCGAGTTCTTGGATCGACAGGCGGCCGTCACGTTGCAGGGCGGCGAGAAGGGTCCTTTCGTCATCCTTCAGCATGATGAACTGAATATCCCGCTGTGTGCGTTAACGAGAAATGAACATTTCATCTTTTACGTGGTGATGGAAAGAATGAAAACCTCTTTCAGGCCCTCGGGTGTACAATGCCGGGACCTCGGGAGACAGACGGAACGGCGATGGCGGATGTGGATGTCCGATCAGGCGCGGCGGCGACCGGGCGCGGGAGCGCACCGGCGAGACTCGATGCCGATTATCGTCTGGAGGATTGCTATGCGCGGCGCGAGGGCCGCGTCTTCCTGACCGGCACCGAGGCGCTGGTCCGCATTCTTCTCGACCAGCGCCGTCTCGACCGACGCGACGGACGCAAGACCGCGGGCTTCGTCAGCGGCTATCGCGGCTCGCCGCTCGGCGGGCTCGATCTGGCGCTGTGGAAGGCGAAAGATTTCCTCGACGCCGAGGACATCCTCTTCAGGCCCGCGGTCAATGAAGAGCTCGCGGCGACCGCGGTCATGGGAACGCAGCAGGTGGAAAGCGATCCAGGCCGCACCGTCGAGGGCGTTTTTGCACTCTGGTACGGCAAGGGTCCCGGCGCCGACCGGGCCGGCGATGCCCTCAAGCACGGCACCGCTTATGGCAGTTCGCCGACCGGTGGCGTGCTGGTTGTCGTTGGCGACGATCATGGCTGCGTCTCGTCCTCGATGTCGCATCAGTCCGACCTCGCCATGCAGTCCTGGTACATGCCGGTGATTCATCCCGCCGATGTCGGCGAATATCGCGATTTCGGGCTCTGGGGTATCGCCGCTTCGCGCTTTTCGGGCGCCTGGATCGGCTTCAAGGCGATCTCGGAGACGGTGGAGAGTGGCGGCACCGTCGATCTCGGCCCGCTGCCGTATTTCCGGGTGCCGGACGATTACACGCCGCCCGAGGGCGGGCTGCACTATCGCTGGCCGGATCTGCCCGGTATGCAGATCGAGCGCCGCAATCGCGAGAAGCTGCGCGCGCTCACCGCTTTCGCCCGCGCCAACCCGCTCGACCGACGGGTACTGGGGACCGACGATGCGCGCTTCGGCATCGTTGCCGCCGGCAAGGCGTATCTCGATCTCATGGCGACGCTCGAGAAGCTCGGAATCGATGCCGCGCGTGCCGCGGAAATCGGGCTTGCGGTCTACAAGGTGGGTCTCGTCTGGCCGCTCGAGTCGCAGGCGATGCTCGAGTTCGCGCAGGGAAAGGAGGAGCTTCTCGTCGTCGAGGAGAAGCGCGGACTGATCGAGGACCAGCTGAAGGCGCTGCTGCATGACCATGTCGGCGCGGGTGCGCCGCGGGTCTTCGGCAAGCGCGGCCCAGGGGGCGAGCCCTGGGTCGAGGATGTGGAAGAATTGCGTCCTTCGCGGCTCCGCACATCCCTTCTCGCTTGGCTCGGCCGCATCGCGCCGGCGCTCGAGCTTGCCGCGGCGGCGGATCAAGGGGAGGATGTGACGCCTCCGGGCGGCAGCCGCCGCGTGCCCTATTTCTGCTCCGGCTGTCCCCACAACCGGTCCACCCTCGTGCCAGAAGGGGCGGAAGCCTTCGCCGGCATCGGCTGCCATTTCATGGCGAGCTGGATGGATCGGCAGACGACGACGCTCATCCAGATGGGCGGCGAGGGTGTGCACTGGGTCGGCCGCGCGCCCTTCGTCGGCAATGGGCACGCCTTCCAGAATCTCGGAGACGGCACCTATTTCCACTCCGGCCATGTCGCGCTCCGGCAAGCGGTCGCCGCCGGCATCAACATGACCTACAAGATCCTCTACAACGATGCCGTCGCCATGACCGGCGGCCAGCCCGTCGACGGCACGCTCGAGGTTGACCAGATCGCCCGTCAGGTGCGCGCCGAAGGGGTCGAGCGCATCGCCGTCGTCAGCGACGAACCGGAAAAATACCACCGCCGCGCGGACTTTCCCGAGGGCACGACGATCCACCATCGCGATGAGCTGCTCGCGGTGGAAAGGGAACTGCAGCAGATCCCCGGCGTCTCGGTCCTCATCTACGATCAGGCCTGCGCCGCCGAGAAGCGGCGCAAGCGCAAGCGTGGGCTCTACCCCGATCCGCCGAAGCGGGTCTTCATCAACGAGCGCGTCTGCGAGGGCTGCGGCGACTGTTCGGTGCAGTCCAATTGCCTTTCCATCGTGCCCGTGGAAACGCCTTTCGGGCGCAAGCGCCGCATTGAGCAGTCCTCGTGCAACAAGGACTATTCCTGTGTCGACGGTTTCTGCCCGAGCTTCGTGACCGTCGAGGGCGAGGGCCTTGCGCTGAAACGGCCGGCACCCGAACGGATCGACGCCGATCTCGGGGAGCGCCTTGCCGGCCTGCCCGCCCCCGCGCCGCTCTTCCCCGAGGGGAATGCCGATATCCTGGTGACCGGCGTCGGCGGCACCGGTGTCGTCACCATCGGTCGCGTCGTCTCGATGGCGGCGCACCTCGCCGGGCGTTCGGCCTCGGTTCTCGATTTCATGGGATTTGCCCAGAAGGGCGGGGCGGTGCTGAGCCATGTACGCGTGCGTGCCGATCGCTCGGCGAGGGAGCCGGTCCGTATCGATCGCGGCGAGACCGACATCCTGCTCGCCTGTGACATCGTCGTTGCCACCGATGCCGAGCCGCTGGCGAGCCTCGCTAGGGGCAAGAGCCGCGTCATCGTCAACCGGGCGGTCATCCCGACCGCGGATTACGTGCGCGACATCCGCGCCGACATCGATTATGCGGGGCGCATCAAGGCATTGAAGGACCGCGTCGGTGCCCGCCATGTGACCGAGATCGAGGCCTACCGCATCGCCGAGCGCCTCCTCGGCGACACCGTCTACGCCAACATGTTTCTCCTCGGCTTCGCCTGGCAGCAGGGCGCGGTACCGCTCGAGGAGGCCGCCCTGCGCCGGGCGATCGAGCTCAATGGGGTCGCCGTCAAGGCCAATCTCAGGGCGTTCGATCTGGGTCGGCTGGCGGCGCACGACCCGGCCTTTATCGCCGGCCTGATGGAGCCCGACGAGACCAGCGATGCCGACACGCTAGCGACCATCGTCGCGGAGCGGGCGCGCGAGCTTGCCCGTTATCAGGACGAGGCCTATGCGGCGGCCTATCGCGCCTTTATCGACGAGGTGCGCGCTGCGGAGACGGCGGCCGGCGTCGCCGACGACCGCCTGTCGCGGGCGGTGGCGCGCCATCTATTCTCCCTCATGGCCTACAAGGACGAATACGAGGTGGCGCGGCTCTATACCGACGGTACCTTCACCCGTGCCCTCGACGAGGCCTTCGCCGGCGATTATGCGCTGAAGCTGCATCTCGCCCCGCCACTGCTCGCCTGGCGCAGGGATGCCCGCGGGCGGCCGAAGAAGATCGCTTTCCGGGGCCGCTGGCTTCTGCCGGCACTGCGGCTGCTGGCGAAAGCCAGGCGGCTGCGCGGCACGCCCTTCGACCCCTTCGGTTATCACCCGGACCGTCGACTCGAACGGCAGCTCATCGCCGATTACCGCAACCGCCTGCGTGAACTGCTGCCGGATCTGCGGCCGGAGAATTACGACATCGCGGTGGCGCTCGCCGAATTGCCCGATCGCATCCGTGGCTTCGGGCCGGTGAAGGCGGCCAATACTGCTGCCGCAAGGAAGGAGGAAGCGCGCCTCATCGACGCCTTCCGCAAGGCGACCCCCGCGCCATCGGCCGCGACAACTGGCCATATTGCAGCGGGCGGCCGGTCATCACATCTCGGACAATGAACAGGCACACTCAGGAGCCCGAACGATGAGTTACGTTCCTTATGACCACCCGGCGTTCGACGAGCATGAGGAGGTGGCGTTCTTCCATGACGCCACCACGGGGCTGCGCGCCATGATCGCGATTCACCGCCACTGGCGTGCGGATTCCGCCGGCGGCTGTCGCGTACGCGAATATCCCGATGCCGACGCCGCCCTTGCCGATCTCCTGCGGCTGTCGCGGGGGATGAGTTACAAGGCAGTGATGGCCGGCGTCGATTCCGGGGGCGCGAAGGCCGTCGTCATGGGGCCCCTGCCGAATGAGGGAGAGGCCCGGCGTCAGGCCCTTCTCCGCGTCGCCGACTGGGTCAACACCTTCTCGGGCGCCTTCCGCACCGGGGTGGATTTCGGCTTGCGTTCCGAAGATGTCGCGGTGATGCGGGAGCGGACGCCCTATGTGGTCGGGCTCGGCGCCTTCGACCCGGCAGCGACGACGGCGCAGGGGGTCCACGAGGCGATCGTGAACGCCGTCCGCCACCGGCTCGGCAAAGGGTCTCTTGCGGGTGTGAGCGTCGCCGTGCAGGGGCTCGGCAAGGTCGGGGGCGCGCTCGTTGATCTGCTGCTTGCCGATGGTGCTGTCGTCGTCGGTGCCGATACCGAGATCGAGCGGGCCGAGGTCGCGGCGAAGAAGGGTGTCCGCATCGTGCCGGTCGAGATCATCCATCGCGAGGCGGTCGATGTCTTCTCCCCCTGTGCCGTCGGGGAGATCCTGAACGCCGCGAGCATCCCCGAGATCCGTGCCGTCATTGTCGCCGGTGCCGCGAACAATCAGCTCGCCCGCCCGGAGGATGGCCGCGCCCTGCACGAGCGCCGGATTCTCTATGCTCCCGATTATGTCGCCAATGCCGGTGGCCTGATCGCGGTTGCCGCCGAGCTCGGCGGGCACGACGCGGCGTGGATTGGGCGCAAGATGAAGGCGCTCGGGCGGACCCTGTCACATGTCTTTACAGTTTCGGAAGAGCAGGACATCCCGACGCACGAGGCCGCCGACCAGATCGCGCTCGAGCGGATTCGCGAGCGAGATCGCCGCTTTGGCCACAATCCGCAGCCACAGATCGCTGCCCGGCAGTAGGTCGCCGCATGCGTCGGCGCGATTTTCTGCCGGGCCGATGCGTGCGGATCCGTCAAGCGACGGGCACAGTCCTGTCAGAATTTTTGACAGATGGCGAACGGATGCGGGCGGACAGACCAAAACATGGGCATCGAATTGCTTGAACCTTA
>RFKS01000085.1 GCA_003694205.1 Alphaproteobacteria bacterium
CCACAGGATGGGATAGCGCCGTCCCGGCCCGGTACGCATATTGGCGGCGTCGGCGGCGAGTGACACAAAGCGCGGTAGCGGCAGCCCCGAGGGCCCGGTCTCACCCGTCGACGACGGCAGTTCCTGGGCCCACATGGCGGCCGGCGCGGCGCAGATCAGGGCGACGAACAGGAAAGACACGACGCGTCGTCGCATTGGCGGCACGACCCCTTGCACGGTAAAACACGATCGGGCTTTATAGCCCATCCGGGCCGCGCAACGAAGGACCCTCGATGGCAGATGAGGCCAAACCCCGCGTATTCGTGACACGCCGCCTGCCGGCGCCGATCGAGGCGCGCATGCGCGAGCTGTTCAATGTGACACTCAATGCCGAGGACAGGCCGCTCGACCAGGGCGCCCTCGCGCGCGCCGTGTCGGAAACCGAGATCCTCGTTCCGACGGTCACTGACCGCATCGACAGGACGGTGCTCGATCATGCCGGCCCGGCCCTCCGCATGATCGCCAATTTCGGCAACGGGGTCGACCATATCGACCTCGAGGCGGCGCGGCAGAAGGGGCTCGTCGTGACCAACACGCCCGGGGTTCTGACCGAGGACACGGCGGACATGACGATCGCTCTCATTCTCGCGGTGACACGACGCATCTTCGAGGGTGCGCGGCTGCTTGCCGAGGGTCGCTGGCAGGGATGGTCGCCCACGGGTCTGCTCGGTCACCGCCTGGCCGGACGGCGGCTCGGCATCCTCGGCATGGGGCGCATCGGGCAGGCGGTGGCACGCCGCGCCCGCGCCTTCGGTCTCGAGATCCACTATCACAGCCGCCGGCCCGTACCCGAGCCCGTCGCCGCCGAGCTCGAAGCCCGCTTTTGGGACAAGCTCGATGCCATGCTGGCGGCGGTGGACATTCTCAGCATCCATTGCCCGCACACATCCGAAACGCACCATCTGCTTTCCGCGGAGCGGCTGCGGCTCCTCCCTCCACAGGCGATCCTGATCAACACCGCGCGTGGCGATATCGTCGACGAGGAGGCGCTGATCGAGCGCCTCGAGAGCGGCGGCCTCGCCGGCGCCGGGCTCGACGTCTATGAGAACGAGCCCAGGGTCGATCCGCGCCTTCCGCAACTGCCCAATGTGGTGGCGCTGCCCCATATGGGTTCGGCGACCGAGGAGGCGCGAATCGCAATGGGCGAGAAGGTGCTGATCAATATCCGCTCCTTCGTCGACGGCCATACCCCGCCCGACCGCATCCTCAATGAATGGCTCTAGCGCGTCCCTTCGGGGGACGCCTCGCCGGCGCAGACCGGGCAGGCGGGGTCCGGGCGCAGGCGGACAATGCGGGTCGCCGCGCTGCGGGCATCGAACAGCAGCATGCGGCCGGCGAGACTGTCCCCGATCGCGAGGATCTCGCGCAGGGTCTCGAGCGCTGCCCAGCTTCCCATGACACCGGCCACGGCACCGAGGATGCCCATCTCGGCGCAGCTCTGCCCGGCCTCCGGGGGCGGTTCGGCACCGAGAAAACAGCGATAGCAGGGGCTCCCGGGGAGATGGCCGCGAAAGACCGCGAGCTGACCCTCGAAGGGACCAAGTGCCGCCGAGACCAGCGTCCTGCCTTCGGCGACCGCGGCAGCATTGACCGCGAGCCGTGTCGCGAAATTGTCCGAACCGTCGAGCACGATGTCATGATCGGCGATGAGGGAACGGGCGTTGTCCGCATCGAGCCGCAACCGCCGGCCGACGACGGCGATGTCCGGGTTGAGAGCCTTGAGCGCGTCGACCGCGGAGTTGGTCTTGGGGCGCCCGATGTCGGCGCTGCGGTGCAGGATCTGCCGCTGCAGATTGGACAGGCTGACCGTGTCGTCATCGACAATCGTGAGGTGCCCCACCCCGGCCGCCGCGAGATAGAGGGCCGCCGGCGAGCCGATGCCGCCCGCTCCGATGACAACCACGCGGGAGGCGAGAAGGCGCATCTGCCCCGGCCCTCCAACATCGCGGAGGACGATATGCCGGGCATAACGGGCGAGGCCCTGTTCGCTGAGTTCCACCTTGCCGACCGCTTCCTGCACGACGCACCGATGCCGCCGCGCCCTTGTAGTGGACCGGCGACGGAGCGAGGTGTAGCAGCTTTTCCCGGGCGAGCAAGCGGTCAGGCGAGGACGAGGCCGTGCCGCCGCGGTGCCGCCGGTGCGGACCGGTCCTGCACCTGGCGCACAAGATCGGCGATGCTGATGCGCGACAGCTCCGCCAGCACCTCTTCGTCCAGCCGCTCGAACAGCGGCCTCACGACGTCATCGCCGAGCGGCGAGAGAGAGGCAAGCGCGGCCCTTTCCGGGCCGCCGTCGAGTCCCCGCACGCTGGATACGATCTCGTCGAGGCGGATATGCTCCGCCGGCCGCGCCAGGACATAGCCGCCGCGCGGCCCCCTCACGCCACGCAGGATGCCGCAATGGACGAGCCGCTGCAGTGGCTGCTCGAGATAGCGGTCGGGAATGTTCTGACGCCGGGTGATGGTCCGCGAGCGTACGGGGGAACCCTCTCCTGCGAGGGCGATGAGGAGCACAGCCTCGATGCTGCACACGATCTTTCTGGAAAAATCGAACATGTTGTACCGGTCCCGCCGAAGGTCGATATCGAGCCGACCCAAGGAGGTGGCAGAAGGGCGCCTTCACATAAAGTCACCATCACGCGAGCAGCGGTCAATTGTTCGTTGACTGCAGCGCCACCGCTCAACCCCCGCCTTCTGCGCCGACGACCTGACGCAGCGCCGGTGCGGTTCCGGTCGATCCAAAGCCGCCCTCGCCCCGTGCACTGGTGCCGGAAAAGGAGTCAACGACGGCGAATGCCGGCCTGAGAACGGGAACGAACAGGAGCTGCGCGATGCGCTCGCCCGGCGCGACCAGGATCGGCTCGCTGCCCGGCGGATTGCGGTTCCACAGGCTGACATAGATCGGCGCCATGTAATCGGCGTCGATCAGCCCGGTGAGATTGCCGAGCACGAGGCCCTTCTTGTGACCCAGTCCGGAACGCGGCAGGACGAGGGCCGCCATATGGGCGTTGTCCATGTGCACCGCGATCCCCGAGGAGACGAGCGCCGGTGGATCGCCAGCCGCGAGGCGCAGCGGTGCGTCAATACAGGCGTGAAGGTCGATCGCGGCGGACAGCGGGGTCTGGTAGTCCGGCAGGCCCCAGTCGCGCAGGCGCGCATCAAGGATGCGGATCTCGACGCGTGGCGTGGGATCGATGGCCATGACTCCTCCCCGTGTTTTCGCGCGCCGCGCCGCGGCCTCCATCCTTATAGGGGCTCGCCGCCGTCTCCGGAAGAGTCTCCGACGGGTCGATGGTGCCCGATCTGCCGGGCCCGGCGCAGGAGAAAGGCGATCCGCCGCGCCTCTGCCAGGCGGGCGGGGGTCCGGTTCCGGTCGGCACCGTCCGCAGCCGATCCTGTCGCGCCTTCGGGGGGGCGCATCCATGTCGGCGTGTCGTGCCCGGCGGTCATCTCGCTCGCTCCGGTTCGCATGGCAGTGGCGGTATTGGCTGCCCTGCTGCAAACGCCGGGCCAGAATGCGCCGCGCGGCCAAATCCGCGGCATCCGAACGGTACGAGGGCCGGGCGGAGCGCTCGCCTCGCGCGCGGATGGGGCAATTTCTGCCGCGCCCGTGGCTTCAGTCCTCATAGAGCGGGCGCGAGAAGGCGCCCTCCGGCCGATAAAGCCGCATATAGGTGGGCAGGATGGCCTCGAGCGGTGTCGGCCGGATGCCGAGATCGGCGAGGCCGGCGGCCCCCTCCTGCACCACATTGTCGCGCCCGAGCAGGCGAAGCTGGTCGAGGGTGATGGGCGGATTCGGCAGGAGACCGAGAAAGGCCGCCTTGAGCCGTGCGAGCCACATCGGCACCGGCATGAGCGGGCGCCGGATCATCGCCTCGCGCCGCATGATCTCGAGCAATTCGCGGAAGGTGTAGACGCACGGCCCGCCGAGCTCATAGGTCATGGCCCGCGACGGCCGCCCGCCATCAAGGGCGGCGCGGGCAAAGGCCTCGGCGACGTCGCCGACATAGACCGGCTGGAAGCGGGTTTCGCCGGCAATCACCGGGATGAAGGGGAGGAACTTCGCGAGGCGCGCGAAACGGTTGAAGAAGTCATCCTCGGGCCCGAAGATGATGCTTGGGCGCATGATGGTCGCGCGCGGGAAGACCGCGCGCACCGCCGCTTCACCCTCGGCCTTGCTGCGGGCATAGCGGGAGGGCGAGTCGGGATCAGCGCCAAGCGCCGACATGTGCAGCAGGTGCCTTGCCCCGGCGGCGCGGGCGGCCTCGGCGACATGGCGCGCCCCCTCGACATGGACGCTTCGGAAGCGCTGCCGCCCGCGTTCATGGAGAATGCCGACGAGATTGATCACCATGTCGGCACCGGCGACCGCAGCCGCGACCGAGGGCGCGTGGCGCACATTTGCCTGCATGATGTGAATCTGCCCGACCTGGCCCAGCGGCTTGAGAAAGAGGGCTTCCTGGGGGTGGCGTACGGCGACCCGGATGCGGGCGCCGCGTCGGGCGAGATGCTGGACGAGATAGCGGCCGACGAAACCGGAACCACCAAAGATCGTGACCAGACGCGCGTTCATGTTCCGTCCCTTTGCAATGAATGATGCCGCGCACAAGATGGGGTCGCGCGGGGGCATGCCGGGCCACCGGCGCGCGAGCAGGCACCCGGAGCCTTCGCCGGCCCACTCTAGCGGTCCGGGAAACGGCCCGCAATGCGGCGAACCGCCCCTCGCCGGGGCGCGCCTCGTGCGTGCCCGGCCGCTCTTGACAAGGTGGCGGGCCAGGGCTAGCTAGAGCCGCCCCGCACGACCTGCCCAGGTGGCGGAATTGGTAGACGCGCTGGCTTCAGGTGCCAGTGGCCGTATGGCCGTGGAGGTTCGAGTCCTCTCCTGGGCACCACATCATC
>RFKS01000086.1 GCA_003694205.1 Alphaproteobacteria bacterium
GAGCCCCGCTCACGTATCGCTCGAGGGCGACATCGGAACCAGCGGCGGCGCCACCCGCGGCCCTGCCGGCAGGGCTGTTGCGGGCCTCGGAACGAGACGCCGCGCCGCGGAGACCGGGCGATAGATCTGCTTTTCCGCCTCGACGACGAGTACGCCGGCAAGGCCGCCCAGGAACGGGCTGGCCAGCCGCTCCGCGAGGCGCAGCGTCTTCGGCGTCGCCAGCATCGCCACTGGCGGCAGATAGAGCGCTCCGAGGATACGGGTGACCGGCAGGGAATGGCCTGCGAGGGCCTCACGGATCTGGTGGCGGCTATAGGGCTGGCCTGAGCCGAAGGGGGTTTGCTCGGCACCCGACCAGATGGCGCGGCGGCGCGGGACGACGATGATTACCCGCCCGCCGGGAGACAGGATGCGCCAGGTTTCCTCGAGCAGTCCCGGTGCATGGTCGGCCAGCTCGAGGGCATGGACGAGGAGCACCCGATCGAAGGCGCCGTCAGGGACCGGCAGCGCTTGTTCCTCGACAAGGGCCGTCGCATTGCGCTCGGCGCGGGGCCAGTGGAGAACGCCCTGCGCCGCCGGCATCAAGGCGATCCGACTCGCCGCTCCGTCGTCAAGACGTCCGAGAACCGGCGTCGCGAACCCGATGCCCGCAACATGGCAGCCCTTGAGCGATGGCCAAAGGCAGCGCACCTTGCCGGAGACGATGTCGGCGACCGAACGGCCGAGCGGCCGACGATAGAAATTGCGCAGCGCAATGACATCGGGACGCATGGACTGCCTCCATTCGCGGATCCCGGCCGGGCGGCGGCGCCCGGCCGGCGCGGTTGCTCAATACATGTGCTGACCGCCATTGATGCTGAGCGTCGAGCCGGTGATGAATCCGGCCTCCTCGACAACGAGGAAGAGCACACCGCGGGCAATTTCCTCCGCCTTGCCGAGCCGGCCGACGGGGATGCGGGCGACGATCTTCTCGAGCACCGCGTCCGGCACCGCCGCCACCATGTCGGTATCGATATAGCCGGGCGCGACCGCATTGACCGTGACGCCGTAGCGCGCGCCCTCAAGCGCGAGTGCCTTGGTGAAGCCGTGGATTCCCGATTTCGCGGCGGCATAGTTGACCTGACCGTACTGGCCCGCCTGGCCGTTGATCGAGCCGATATTGACGATGCGCCCATAGCCGCGCTCGCGCATGCCCGGAAAGACGGCCTTCGCCATGTTGAAGCAGCCGCCGAGATTGGTGTCGATCACCTGCTGCCACATGTCGTGGTCCATCTTCATCATCGTCGCATCGCGGGTGATGCCGGCATTGTTGACGAGGACGTCGATCGGGCCGAGATCTCCGGCCACCGTCGCGCAGCCGCGCTGGCAGGCATCGAAATCGGAGACATCCCAGCGATAGACGGGAATGCCCGTCTTGTCGTGAAAGGCACGTGCCCGCGCCTCGTTGCCGGCATAGTTCGCAGCCACCTTGAAACCGTGCTCCTTGAGCAGGACGGAAATCGCGGCACCGATCCCGCGGGTGCCGCCCGTAACCAGTGCAACACGTGACATGCGCTCTCTCCCATATCTGCCAGTCGTGCCCAATGCGCCGGGCCGTTTTTCAGCGACTTCCGTCGCGAGAGGCGCCCGGATACCTGGCGCGTTCGCCCGCGTTGGACGACCGCCCCACCGCTTGCCGCTGCATGTCACCGCGCAAGGTGACAGGATTGCGGCATTGGGGCGCCCGCGCGCTGGCGATAGGGCCCAGCATAGTCGCTTCGCCGCGCAATCACATCCCCTCGCGGAGCCAGGCGAGGAGCGGGTCCCACAATTGTGTGCGCGCGCGGCGACCAACGATCATGCCGACATGGCCACTGGCCGGGCGAATCAGCCGTTCCGGCGCGAGGCCGCGACAGACGCCGAGGGCACTTTCCGGCGGCACGATGCGATCGGCGCGCGGTACCGCGGCGAGGACTGGCAAGCGCAGGTCGCCGGGCGCCACGCGAATGTCCCCGACACGCCACAATCCCTGTGCCGGAAGATTGAGCAGGTACCAGTCGCGCAAGGTGGCGGCCGCCATGGGGCCAGCGAGCGGTGCGCCGCCATTCACCCAGTCCTCGAGGGCGACGAAGAAGCGGGCCTCGGCACCGTCGGGGTCGAGGCGGCGGAAACGGGCGAACTTGTCGAGCGCGGCCCGCGGGTGGAGGGCGAGAAAGAATCCCTGGGCGAGTGCCATCGGTACCGTCCCCGCCTGTTCGATCAACGGCAGCAGCGGCGCTGCGGCAAGCGCGAGCGCATAATGGGTGCCGGGGCCGGCATGGAAGTCCCAGGGTGCGGCGAGAAGCGCGAGCCTCGAGACAGCTTCGGGCGCAAGGAGGCTGGCGGCGACGGCGAGGGTGCCGCCCATGCAATAGCCGACAAGCGCGACCGGCGTGCCTGTCATTGTCGCCGCCTGCCCGAGCAGCCGCGCGAGGCGTCCGACATAGGCGGCAAGGTCGAAGCCCGTCTCCGCCGCGCCAGGGCTGCCCCAGTCGAGAAGCAGCGGCCGGATACCTTGTGTCGCGGCATGGGCGAGCAGGCTGCGCTCCGGCAGGAGGTCGAGAATCGTCGCCGGGTTGACGAGTGACGGAACGAAGAGGGCCGGCATGCCCGTGCCGCCGTAATCGAGCAGCCGGCTGCTGCCCTCGCTGGCGAGCACCGGCCTTTCCTGCTGATCGCGTCGATAGGAGTGGCGCTGATAGGCGCCGAGACCCTCAAGCGCCTCGGCAAGGACATTCGGACCCTCTCCGGCGCTCGCCAGCGCCATCATGGCAAGATGCAGGTGCAGCGGTTGCGGCCAGCAGCGCGCGTGCGGTGCCGGTGCGGGCGCGTCTCCCGAAGCCGGGCGTTGCGTCGGCATGCGCGACGGACTCCTTTTGGCCCTCCCCGATTCATTCTGGCCGACATTCGGTTGCCGATAAACCCTTGCCAAGCGGTGCGCGCGGGCGCCAAAGTCGCAGCCGGACGACAGGTAAATGGTCGTGATCGAGGACGTTGTGCCATGGCGAAGGCTGCGAAGGAGACCGGCAAGGGCGATGACGCGCCGATCATCATCAAGAAATACGCCAACCGGCGGCTCTACAATACCGATAGCTCGAGCTATGTGACGCTTGACGATCTCGCCACGCTTGTCCGCGAGGGACGCGATTTCGTGGTCCGGGACGCAAAGACCGGCGAGGACATCACGCGCTCGGTGCTGACGCAGATCATCTTCGAGCAAGAAAGCAGGGGCGCGACAATCCTTCCGGTGTCCTTCCTCAGGCAGCTCATCGGCTTTTACGGCGACCGTCTCGAAACCATGCTGCCGGGCTATCTGGAGGCGGCGATGGATGCCTTCACGCGCAATCAGGAACAGATCCGAAAGATGGTGGAGTCGAGCCTCGATCCGTCGCAGACACTCCGCTATTTCGAGGCCGCCGCGCAGCAGAATCTGGCCATGTTCCAGCGCGCGATGGAGATGTTCAACCCGTTTGCCCGTCATGAATCGGGAGCGGGGCCATCAGCCGCAGCGGCACCCGCAGACGACAAGATCGATGCCCTCGAGCGGCAGCTGGCGGAGATGCAACGGCAGCTCGACGCCCTGCGCCGCAAATAGACTCTTGCTGTCTGCAATCCCTAATCTGCGGGTGATCCGCCTTTCCGTATCCGGCCCGCTGCGGTCATGTCCTTGAGCTCTTCGGCATTCAGCCATTCGAGTTGCCGGCGCAACTTCTCGAGGATGACGCTGAGCGCCGTGCGCTCCTCCTCGGTCAGTGCCGATTCGATGACCCGCCGGCGCAGGCGTGAAATCGGCGCCACGCGATCATGCAGCGCCACGCCCTTCTCGGTGAGATAGATCAGCCGTCGGCGGGCATCCTTGGGGTGCGGGCCACGCCGGACATAGCCCTGGCGTTCGAGCCGCTTGATGGCCCGGCTCACGGTTGCCTTGTCGAAGGCCGCCTGGCCGACGAGCTCCGCCGCCGAGGAGGGACCATAATAGCCGAGGATGGCGAGCACCCGCCACTCGCGGATGCCGAGCCCGAAGCGCGCCTGGAACAGGCGCGAGACGCCGAGCGAGAGGAGCGAGGACACGTGGATGAGCTGATAGGGCAGGTGCTCGGGAAGATTGGTGTTCTCGCGCACCTGCGGTGCAGCATCGGGAGACGGTGAGGTCCGCTTCCTGCCCGCTTTCCCTTCCGCTCCGCTTGCGCTTTTCATCCTTCGGCCCGCTCGCTTGGGGTGCGGCTGAAATCGTGACGCCGGTCCCCGGATTTCGTTCCCTTCTAGATAGGCGGGCGCGTGCCCTCAAGCCGGAATCTTGCACGCGCGGCGATCGCAAATAGGCAGGAAGGTTGCCGATGCAACGGATTGAACGAGGAAGCGCCGCTACCATGGCTTCCTCCCCGCACCGTGAGCGCTCCCCCGACCGTCATGCCGGCGCTTACCATGTGGTGGATCAAGGTCTTTTTTTATCAAGCCGCTTGGAAAATTCCGGATTTGGTTGCAGAATGAAGTAGTTCCACATCAACACGACCTGGCACGTCTTTTCATTGACGGCAAATCCATCCCGCGATACCGTTGCAAGTGCAACATAGAGATTGGCCGAACTCCCGAATCATGGGGCATCCGCCGTGGGGGCGGATTTGATCGGGGCGGCCGAGGGAAGGGAGGATTGCGATGACGGGGAGCAACAGGCGCCGCCTGCTCAGGGCGGTCGCGCCGGCAGCGGTCATCACCGCGTGTCTGGCAACGGGCGCCCGGGCTCAGCAGGCCGGCGCACAGGAAAACGCCGCGGCCGAGGAGCTCAATCTCGAGGAGATCGTGATCACCGGCTCCTATATTCGGCGTCAGGGCTACAGCGCGCCGTCGCCACTGCAGGTAATCGGCGCCGGCGACATCGAGGCGCAGGGAGCGACCAACCTCACCGACATCATCAAATATGTTGCGGCCAATACGGGTTCGGAATTCAATTTCGACCGTACCAACCAGAATTTCACCTTCGGCACGGCGCAGTTCAATCTCAGAGGTCTTGGCCTCGGCGCCACGCTGACCCTGATCAATGGTCGCCGCATGACCCGTTCGGCGGCGGTAGCCAATGACGGCTCGCAGTTCGTCGATATCAACTCGCTGCCCATGAACATGGTCGAGCGCATCGAGATCCTGAAGGACGGTGCCTCGGCGCTCTACGGCACCGACGCCGTTGCCGGCGTCGTCAACATCATCACACGCAGCGATTTCACCGGCTTCGAGATCGAGGGGCGCTATCAGTCGACGACCGAGAACAGCCAGGAGGACGTCAATCTCAACCTCGCCTGGGGTGCCGGGAACGACGACAGTCATGTCGCGGCGTTCTTCACGTTCTTCGACCGCACCGACCTCAGGGGCATCGACCGCGACTTCTTTCCCACTCGCTTCAGCCCCGAGACCAATACCGGCCTCGGCATGCCCGGAACATTTTTCCCGGCCGTCGATCCCGATGGTGATGGCATCTACAGCATCGCGCCCGGGGCGCCGGGTCAGCCGCCGGGCTCGATGGCCGTGCCGCCGCCCTCGCGGCGCACCGGCACCGGACCGGTTCCCGATCCGCGCTGCCTTGATCGCACGGGACTCCAGGACAGGTCGAGCCTCGCCCTTCTCGGGCCCGGCGGCGCAACCCGCGCCGGCATCGGCGTCGGCGACGACATCCCGATCCTCGATCCCGCGGTGCGCGGTTTCTGCTCCTTCAATTTCGCGGAGAATTTCTCGCTCGTTCCCGACGAGCGGCGGGTCCTGCTCTTCGTCGAGGGGCGGCATCGGCTGAATGATCATTTCGAGGTCTTTGGCGAGTTCAATTTCGCCGACAACCGGTCGACGGTCGACGCCTCGCCGTCGCTCCCCAACCTGTTCGAGCCGTTGCTCGTGCCGGCGAACAATCCCTTCATTCCGACGCCCGAGGAGCTCGGCGGTATCAATCCTGTCTTCCACAATGACGACGGGACGCCGCGCCCGGTCTTCGTGCAGTTCCGGGTGAAGAATCTGGCCGACGGCTCGAGCCAGATGCAGGTCGATTCCGATACCTGGCGGGCGGTTGCCGGCCTCCGCTTCGATATCGACGGCAACTGGCATGGTGAGCTGCACTACCAGCGCAGCCAGAACGAGGTGCGTTTCACCGACAATGGCGCCACCGTCTTCAGCTTCGTGCGCGATGCGCTCGCCGGCAAGCTCAGGGGCTTCGAGGGCCAGTTCCTCAATCCCTTCGCAAGCGAAATCTTCGACCGGCCGACGAACCAGGCGCTCGAGGATGCCGTCATCCGCACCTCGCTACGCTTCACCAAGGCGGAACAGACGACGGTCGAAGGCTATGTCTCGGGCAATATCGAGGCGCTTGAGTTGCCCGGCGGCCCGGTCGGCCTCGCTTTCGGTGGCAGCTATCGCAAGAACACCTTCCTGCTCGACAATGACGACCTCCTCGAGATCGGCGATTCCTTCTTCCAGCCGAAATCGCCCGATGGTGCTGGCGACATCGATGTCTTCGGCGTCTTCGGCGAGCTCTCGCTGCCAATCCTCGACAATCTCGAGGCGCAGGCGGCGCTGCGCTATGAGGACTATGGCGAGGGCATCGGCGACACGGTCGATCCCAAGGTGGCGGTTCGCTGGGACGCCAATGAGTGGGCGGCCTTCCGGGGCTCCTTCGGAACTTCCTTCCGCGCGCCCAATGTAACGCAGACCGA
>RFKS01000087.1 GCA_003694205.1 Alphaproteobacteria bacterium
GCCCATAGGTGATGGGGTCGAAGGTTCCCGGATAGAGGCCGACTTTCTCATCGGGCACGCGCCCCTCCATCGCCGCCGGGCCAAAGACGCCCGCCCCCGAGGATTAGAGACACGGCCCGCCAATGGCAAGGCCCTATCCCCTCCCCTCCTGCCCCTTGGCCTGCCGCCACAGGCGCATCACCTCGTCGACCGGCAGAGCCTCGACAAAGCCGCGATGGCCGCGGACGTCACGAGCGAGAAACAAGGAATCGAGAATTGCTTCCTCGGTCGCCTCCGCCGCCGCCTGGAAGAGCGGCGACATCGCATTGTTTGGCAGGTCGAGGATCGTGCGCGGCCCATCGCTCGCCACCCGCCGCACCCTGTCCGAAGTCGAGAAGGCGATGACATAGTCCCCCGAGCCGTTGGTCATGCTCGCCCCGGTGCGGGCAAGGCCGGCAATCGCGCGTTTCGCAAGGCGGCGGAGATTGCGATCCGAGAGCGGTGCATCGGTGGCCAGTACGATCATGATCGAGCCGTCGCCGCTCTGATCGTGTGCTGCCACCTGATCCTTGAGATAATAGCGCCCCAGCGCCTCGCCGACGCGCACCCCGTCGACGACGAGGATGCCGCCCATATTGGTCTGTACGAGGACACCCACCCGATAGCCGCCAAGTGCTGGTGGCAGGATCCGGCTCGCGGTTCCGATGCCACCTTTCCAGCCGAAGGCGACGGTTCCAGTGCCCGCACCGACGGCGCCTTCGCCGACCGGCCCGGCGCGCGCCATGCGGATCGCGCGCCGCACATCGGCAGCGCGCACGACCCGGGCACGGATGTCGTTGAGATATCCGTCATTTGTCTCGCCGACGATGGCATTGACCGATCGCACGTCGCCATTGCCGGGCTGTGCCAGCGTCCAATCGACGATGCCGGCAATCGCATCGGCGACATCGAGCGTGTTGGTGAGCACAATCGGCGTTTCGATTTCGCCGAGCTCCTCGATCTGCGTCGCGCCGGCGAGCTTGCCATAGCCGTTGCCGACATGGACCGCCGCCGGCAGCGGTGCCTGACGCAGATTTCCGCCCGCCGGCACGATCGCCGTGACGCCAGTGTGGATGCGCTGCCCGCGCTCGATGGTGAGGTGGCCGACACGGACACCGGCAACGTCGGTAATGGCATTGAGCGGCCCCGGAGCCAGCACCCCGATTTTGATCCCGAGGTCGCGCACCCGACGGTCCCCTGCCACCGCCGGCGTCGCAAGGGCGGCGGAAAGGACGAAGATGGCGAAGAGAAGGCGAAGCATGCGGCGAGCTTTCCCGCGAAGGCTGATCAATGCAAGGGCAAATCCTGCCACCAGGGCGGATCGGATCAGCTCGCGCTCGTGCTCGCCCCCGCGTCCGTGGCGTTGCCGGACGTGAATTCCGCCTTGTAGGCGGCGAGGAAGGAGCGGAATCGTGCCGATTGCGAGAGCTCGCCGGCAATGCGCGAGACCTCGCCCGCCGGCGGTGGGTCATCGCCCGTCAGCACGTCGAAGACGCCGGCGAGATCGCCGCCGCGCATCAATGGCCGGTAGCGTTCTCTGAGGCGGATGAGGTCCTCGCGCCTGTCGAGAAAGGAGAGCGCGATCGCCTCGCGGACAACATGCTCCCTTTCCCCCTCATCGAGCGGATCCGACGTCTGCCAGCGCGTGCCGAGCAGACGATCCGAGACTTCGACGAGATGCGGCCAGTCCTGCATCTGCCAGTAGGCGTCCGCACGCAACGTGTCGGCGGCCGCCGAGGTCTCACCTTCCAGCAGCACAAGTCCTTCCTCGAAACGCCGGAGCTCGATCAGCGCCCGCGCCTCCACAAGCCGCCGCTCCTCAGCCACATCCGCCGGAAGGACCGCCTGCCGTGTCGCACGAAGGATGTCGAGCGCCTTTTCCGGCTTGCTGTCGAGCAGATAGATCTTGGCCAGCCGCACCGCCACCAGCGCCTGCGCCGCACCTTCGAGGCGGTAGGTCACCTGGTGTTCGAGAAGCTCGGCGGCACGATCGAGGAGATCGATGGCGACAAGGCGGTCCGCCAGATGCCGGATCATCCGGTCGCCTTCGGCACCGAGCGGTGTCAGCTCGCGAAAGTCGTAAAAGAGGCTGAGTGCGACCACTGGCGACAGCCGGTCCGCCTCGCCTTCGAGAAAGAGTTTTGCGAAGATCTCCGACATCCGGCGGGCGATGTCGCGGCCGCGCGGCGTATCGGCAGCGATGATCGCGGCCTGACGGTAAGTGTCGAGCCCCTCGCGATATTTCTTCTCGGACACGTAAAGACGGGCCAACATGTCGAGCACCTCCTGCTCGAACGAGTCGCCGCGCCACGCAAAACGCAGTCTTTCCAGCGCCGAGATGGCCTCGTCGGCTGTGATGTTGTTCTCGCGCAGCTCGAGCTTGACGAGATCAAAACGGGCATGCGCAGAAAGTTCGCGATCAAGCGCCGCGGCGGCGTCCTCGAAGCGGGCGCGTGCCGTGCCGAGGTCACCACGCGCTTCGGCAAGGCGGCCGTAAAGATAGTCCACGGCGAGCCCGTCAGCCGCTGGCAATCCGGTGTTCTGCAGGAACCGGATCGAGCTGTCCGCAACGGCGAGATTGCCCGCGGCAAGGGCAGCGCGTGCACGCGCGAAATGGACGCGGACCGCGAAGTCACCGGAAGCCCCGGCGAGAGCGTCCTCGCCCTCCCCGAAATATTGCAATGCATCGGCAAATTTGCCTGCCGCCGCGGCGGCTAGACCGCGCCAGAGCCACATTTCGGGCTCGGCATCGAGGCTCGGGTCGAGCAGCTCGCCCAGCGCTTCCGCGGCCCGTCCGATCTCGAGCAAGGCGACGCCATGGATCGCCTTCCAGGGCGCGGATTTCTCGAGATCGGAATCGGTCTCGCGCATCAGCTCAAGGGGGCCGAGCGCATCCGCCGGCGCGCCGTGGGCGAGATAGAAGCGCGCCA
>RFKS01000088.1 GCA_003694205.1 Alphaproteobacteria bacterium
CGGCCCAGTCGGGCGCCGGCGGCACCACGCCGTAACCAGACCACGCGTTTGAGTACGCCTGAAACCCCCGTCCCAGGACGGGGGTTTTTCTTGTCGTGCGAACAACATCCGTCGGGGCGGGTCTTTGCGACGGCCCGTTTCGCGACTCCTCAGGGCGCACGCCCGGCCCGGCCAACAAAATGCGCCCTTGCAAACACGCGCTCCCCCCCCCAAAAAAAAGAGGCCGGGTTGCAATGCCACCCGGCCCGAGTCACGACAGCGAGGATATGCGACCTCTCTCACGAGAAGGCGCACATGGCCGCATGCATCACACCTGACGGCCGATGCATGCGTCCAGGATCATTGTCCCCGAATCGGGGATGAAGATCAAGGGCGACCCAAGCCCGTGCAATTCCATGAATTTCTCGTACCAGTCCGCACCGCCGCGCGACGCGCTTCGCTCCGTCGCCGATCAGCGGTTGATGAGCTGATCGGAGATCTGGCAGGCGGCCGGGCCCAAGAGGACGACAAACAGGGTCGGCAGGATGAACATGATCAGCGGCACGGTCATCGTCGCCGGCAGGCGCGCCGCCTTCTCTTCCGCCTTCATCATCCGTTCGTTGCGATACTCGGCCGACAGCACCCGCAGGGCGGTGGCGAGCGGCGTTCCGTAGCGCTCGGTCTGCACGAGGGTGGTGACGACACCGCGAACCGCGGGCAAGGGCACGCGGTCGGCCAGATTGTTGAGCGCCTGCCGGCGATCGGGGAGAAATCCGAGCTCGACCGCGGTGAGGCCGAATTCGTCGGCGAGCTCCGGCGAGCTCTTCGCCATCTCGTGCGTCACGCGGTTGAGCGCGGTATCGAGCGTGAGACCGGCCTCGGCGCAGATCACCATCAGGTCGAGCGCATCGGGCAGCGCCTTGCGGATCGCATCCTGCCGCTTCTGTGCCGCGTTCTTGATGAGAAGGTCGGGGGCCAGGAAGGCGACGAGGACGGAGCCGATCGGAACAAGGAAGGCCATCATCGGATCGCCGGCGAACATGCCAAAGCCATAGACCATCACCATCGAGGCGATGGCGATGATGGCGGGCAGCACCATCTTGAAGAAGAAATAGATGACCACCGCGTCCTTGTGGCGCCAGCCGGCCTGCATCAGCTTGCCGGAGATCTTTTTCGTCTGTTCGCTTTGCAGCAGCCTCAGCTTCGACACGACATTGCGCATGAAGTCGACGCCCTGCTTGCTCTTCACCGGGCTCTTGCGCCGCTTCTGCGTCATCAGCCCCGCCTTGAGCGCCTCGCGGCGGCGATTGAGGTCCTTGAGACGGCCGCGCATGGGATCGCGCGCCAGCGCCGCCTGCCAGATGGCGATAACCGCCACGAAGGCCGTGATGCCGGCGGCAATCGTCGCAAGGTCGATGGCCGTCAGGCCGAATGGAAGCAGATCGTTCATATCTCGAAATTGATCATTTTCTTGATGATGAGGCCGCCAAGGCCCATCCAGATGAGCGCCCCGACGAGCGCGGCCTCGGCCCGCGGGTCGGTGAAGAAGGCGCTCATATAGTCCGGGTTCATGGCGTAAATGATGCCGAACATGACGAAGGGCAGGACGCCGATGATAAGCGCGCTCGCCCGGCCCTCGGACGAGAGGGCGCGGATCTTGAGCTTCATCTGCTGCCGCTGCCGCAGGATGTTCGACAGATTGGCGAGCGTCTCGGCGAGATTGCCGCCGGTCTCGCGCTGGATCGCGAGCGAAATGACGAAGAACTTGAAGTCCGGTACGTCGAGACGGTCAGCCGCCCGCCACAAGGCCTCGTCGAGCGTCTTGCCGAGACGGACCTGGTCCGAGATGTTGCGGAATTCCGCACCGACCGGATCGTCGATCTCGGCACCGACGATCATCATGGTCTCGTTTACGGGCAGGCCCGACTTGAGCCCGCGCACGATGAGATCGATGGCATCGGGAAAGCGGGTAAGAAAGGCCGTCCGCCGCTTCTTGATCAGCCTCGAGATGTACATGTGCGGCAGCGCAAATCCACCCGCAACGCCGCCGACGAGGGCCAAACCCCAAGGGGCACCTGCGCCAAGGGCGAGAAAGAGCGCGGTCAGCACGCCGACACCGGCACTGATCGCCACATAGCGCCCGATCGCTATATCCTTGCCGGTCTCTTTCAGACGCTTGCGAAAGATATCACGGCGCGGCACCAGTGACCCGAGAAAGGCCTCGACCGCGGACTTTTCGCGATGATCGCCGACGCGGATGCTGCGCGCCTCGCCAGGCGCGCTTCCGGGCGCGTAACGGGCGCGGAAATCCTGCAGCCTGCGCCGCACCGCCTTGTCGGAGCCGCCGACGAAGCTCACCGCTGCCCCGATCGCCCCGAAGAGCAGCAAGGTCAGCAGGAAAACGCCCGCAATGACAACCGTTTCGTTCATCGTCAGCTCATGACCTGCATCAGGGTACGGCCGAGGCCGAAATATTCCGCCCGAGGCATGAAATGTGGTCGCACGCCGGCCGAGACCCAGTCGCCGACGAGCTTGCCCGACTCGTCCTGGCCCTTCCATTCGAAGCGGAAGAGGTCCTGCGTGGTGATGACATCGCCTTCCATGCCGACGACCTCTGTGACATAGACCGTCCGCCGGCCGCCATCGCGCATGCGGCTGACCTGCACGATCAGGTCGAGGGCGCCGGCGATCTGTTCGCGGATCGCCTTTGGCGGCAGGTTGAGGCCGGCCATATTGACCATGTTCTCGAGACGGGTCAGCGCCTCACGCGGACGGTTGGCGTGGATGGTGCCCATCGATCCGTCGTGGCCGGTGTTCATCGCCTGCAGCATGTCGATTGCCTCGCCACCGCGCACCTCGCCGAGGATGATGCGGTCGGGCCGCATGCGCAGCGCGTTCTTCACCAGATCGCGCATGGTGATCTCGCCCTTGCCCTCGAGATTGGGCGGCCGCGTCTCGAGCCGCACGACATGCGGCTGCTGGAGCTGCAATTCCGCGGCGTCCTCGATGGTGACGATGCGCTCGCCACGGTCGATGAGCCGCGAGATAGCGTTGAGCATCGTCGTCTTGCCCGAACCCGTCCCGCCGGAGATCAGGATGTTGAGCCGGCATGCGCCAGCGATCTTGAGAAGCTGCGCCACCCGTGGTGACAGGCTCCCAAACTCGATCATCTTGTCGAGCGTGATCTTCTTCTTGGAGAATTTGCGAATCGAGATCGAGGCGCCGTCGATGGCGAGCGGCGGGATGATAACGTTGACGCGGCTGCCATCGAGCAGGCGCGCGTCGCAGATCGGCGAGGTCTCGTCGACACGGCGGCCGACGGCATTGACGATGCGCTGCGCGATATTGATCAGATGACGGTCATCGCGAAAGCGCACATCGGTGAGCTCAAGCTTGCCGCCCCGTTCAACGTAGACCTGGGTCGGCCCGTTCACCATGATGTCGCTCACCGTGTCGTCGGCGAGCAGAGGCTCGAGCGGACCGAGCCCGAGCATGTCATTGAGCAGCAGGGTGACGAGATCGCGCTGCTCCTTGAGATTAAGGTGAATCTTCTCCTGCACGAGCAGCTCGCCGACAACATCGCCGACCTGGTCAGCAAGCTCGGTTCGCGGCAGCTCGCTCGCCGCCTGCGGATCGATATGCTCCATGAGCAGCGGCTGGATCCGCTCCTTGGCATCGAGAACGCTGTCGGTGCCCGGATTGACGGGTCTTGGAACGAGCAGGTCGTCGTCGGTTCCGACCGATTCGATGAGATCGTTGAGCAGGTAGGTCGCTAGATCACAGACCTCCGCATCGCTGATTTCTACACCCTGCTCCTGGGCTGCCTTGCGCACGAATTCCTCGACATGAACCGCGAGATCGTCGCGCTGGCTCATGCGCACTTCTTCGGGCGTGAAATGGCGCTTGATCTCACTTTCGAGAAAGTCCGCGAGCCGATCAACCGGCGACTCGGCGGTAGCCGCCGCCGGCTGTTCTGCAGGATGCTCCACCTCTAGCAGATCGGCGCCGCCCCCCTCCGCTGCGGTCGCGAGGCGCTCGTCCTCCACGGCGGTCTCTTCGCGCGGGCCGGTTTCCCTCGCCCGCCCGAATCCGCCCGAGGCGCGTTGGCGCGGAGCAACCTTGCGTGCGAAGGGATTGTTTCTCATGAGCCCTTACGAAACAGCTTCTTCAGGATCGAGCCGTCCGAGCCCTCGCTGCCCTCGCCCGCGAGGGCGGCTGCAAGTGCCCGCAATGCCTTGACCGGTTTTGCCCCCGGCGCCGCCTGGGGCAATGGGCGCCCCTTCTTGGCCGCGAGAAGAGCCGACTTTCGGTCGAGCGGAATGCGAAAATCGATGTCCCGCTCGATCGAGGCTGCGAAATCCTTTTCGCTCACCTCCTGCTGCGCCGGCGGCGGCACCCGATTGGCGACAAGGTAGACATGCGCCGCCGGTGCCTTTTCCTTGACGAAGGCGAGAAGGCGGATGGTGTCGCGTGTCGCAGCGAGCGTGAGCTCGGTGACGACAACGACATCGGTAACCGAATCGAGCAGCCCCGGATAGCTGTTCGCCATGCTGCGCGGCAGGTCGACGACGAGGCGGTCGAAGTTGTCGGCAAGCGTGTCATGCAGGTGCACGAGCGCGCCCGGATCGGGCGCGATCGGATCGCCGAGCGGTGCCTCCGCGCCGAGAACGGAAAGATGGTCCGTCACCTTGAGCGTGGCGCGCTCGATGAACAGGGAATCCACGCGATTTGGATTCTCCAGGGCTTCACACAGTCCCCGCCCTGGCTCGAGATCGAAGGTCAGTGCGGCGGTACCGAACTGGATGTCGAGATCGAGCAGCGCGACCCGGGCCTTTTTCTCCTCGGCAAGAATCCAGCTCAGCCCCGAAGCGATGGTGCTCGCCCCGACGCCGCCGCGGATACCAATGATGGCGATGCTTTGCGTTTCGCTGGCCTCGGGCTCGGGCGCCGCCTCCGGTTGCTCGCTCATCGCCGAGAGGGCAAGCAGGATCGACTCGCGAAGCTGCGTCGCATCGAGCGGTTTCAGCAGATAGTCATGAATCCCCGAACCGAGGAGATCGCGATAGAGACACACGTCATTCGTAGTGCCGAGTGCAAGCACCACGGTGCCCGGTTCACAGACATCGGCGAGCGCGTTGATGTCGCTCAGCGGCTCCTCCGATTCGGATAGATCGACGATGAGAAACTCTGGCGAGCGCATGACCGACAGCGAGCGCACCGCATTGGCAATGCCGCCCTTGTGGATGCGCTCGGCGCGCCAGCCCTGCTCGCGCGCCACCGCCTCGAGAAGCTGCGCCGTCTCGGTATCGCAGATATAGGCCCCGAAGGGCTCGCGCTCCTCATTCGCCTGATTTGCGACTGCCGTTGCACCGGCCATGTCAAGCCTCCTGACTCCTGACTAGAATCCCCCACCGCCGGCGCCCGAGCCTCCGAAGCTGGATGTGCCGCTATCGGTGTTCTGGGGGGCGACGATGGCGGGCGTGTCCTCGCGCCAGAGCTGGATGCCCTGCGTCGCTTTTTCGGTATTCGCCGCCGCGCCGCTACGACCGGTGACGAGGTCACGCGGGTCCGCGACCATCTGGCCAAGATTGATGACATTGGCGCAGCCGAACTGTGGCGACGGCGCATTCATGTAATTGCGGGTCGCATGCATGATCGTGCTCGGGCACTGCGGGGGTGTCACCACATAGCGGTCGACGACAAGGATGGCGCCACCGTCCCGCGGCACCTCGGCAAGCGTCGCCGGCGGGGCCGCGAGGACGAGCCCGTGGTCGAGCAGGAGATCGGCGATGGCATCGGCCGCGGTGTCCGGATAGTCGGGGGCGGCAACGATCGAGATCGTGTCGCCATAGCCGGCCTCGATGTCCGCGAGAAAGCGCTCGATGCCGGCCCGCCCGGCGTCGCCGAGCTCCTCCGATGCGGGAAGGGCGTGGCTCAGGCGCACGAGATGAATTTCGTTGCGGGCGACCTTCGAGGCACCGTCATAGCGCGCCGCCTGCGTGCAGGCGGAGGCCGCCAGCGCGACGAGCGCCGCCACTGCCAGTTTCCACCCCCTGTGGATCTGTCCTGACATGACCCGTCCTTTCTATTTCAGCCGGAAGCCGGCGCGGCCGACCAGTGTCGGACCTTCACGCCCGGCTCCGGGCGCATCCAGCGTTCTCGGCGCGTAGGTGATCGTGCGGTTGCGCAGATATCGGTCGAGATCACTCGGTGCGGTCTCGCCATCGGTGGGCGCCGCGATGCGCCGCGCGTCGACCGGTCGCACGATATAGGGTGTGGTCACCACCACGAGCTCGGTCTCGTTGTTGCGGAAGGCATCGGAGCGGAACAGCGCGCCGAGAATCGGCAGATCACCGAGAATGGGCAGCTTGCGCACATCCTGGCTGAGATCATTCTGCAACAGCCCGGCGATGGCGAAGCTCTGGCCGCTACCGATCTCGACCGTGGTCTCGACGCGACGAGTCGAGAGCGAGGGCACCGAGATACCCTGTACCTGCACCGCCCCGGCATTGCTGAGCTGGCTCACCTCGGGGGCGACGCGCAGGCTGATCTTGTCGGCGCTCTCGACGATCGGTGTGAAGGCGAGCCGGACGCCGAACTCCTTGAACTGGATTCCGATCTGCCCGACGTCCTGGGGCACCGGCACCGGAAATTCGCCACCGGCGAGGAAGGTCGCCGTCTGCCCCGAGACGGCGGTGAGATTGGGCTCGGCAAGGACCGAGACGAGGCCCTCGGTCTCGAGCGCGTCGAGCACCGCATTGAGCGACACATTGCGCGTCGTGCCGTTGAACAGGATGCTGTCGGCATCGGGCGCGCGAATGAACTCGTTGATCGGCAGCCCGGTTACCGGATCGAGGACGCGCTGGATCACGTCACGACCCGTGAAAAGCCCGATGCTGGCATCACCGATGTCGAAC